>JAUQQB010000173.1 GCA_030550075.1 Chloroflexota bacterium
GGCCGTGGGGAGGGGGGAGAAAGGGGGGTGGGGCCATTCCGTCCCACCTTTAGAGCTTTCAACTGCGTAACTCCTACCCCGATGGCCCTTCGGGTTCCGGGGGAGATGAAATCCCCTTCGCCAGAGGACAACGACATCCGTCTTAAAGTTATGGTTCGGGCCGGGGATCCTTATCCCCCGGCCCAGCACCCCAAACCCCAGATCACGCCATATCGGAGGTTTCTGTTGAGCGAATCGAGCGCCATACTGGCTGTGCATGGACATTTCTATCAGCCCCCTCGCGAAGATCCGTGGACCGGGGAGATCCCCCTGGAGCCCGGGGCGGAGCCCTATCGCAATTTCAACGAGAAAATCACGGCCGAGTGCTATCGGCCGCTGGCGGAACGCTGTCTGTTCGAACGAATTAGCTTCAATGTGGGACCCACGCTGATCGCCTGGCTGGCCCGGCATGATCCAGAGACCTACCGGAGGATCCTGGAGGCGGATCGGGCCAACATGGCCCGAGGAGTCGGAAACGCCCTCGCTCAATCCGCCCATCACACCATCCTACCCCTCGCCCGACGCCGCGATAAAATCACGCAGGTCTACTGGGGGATCAAATCCTTTCAGCACCGCTTCGGCCGACATCCCCGGGGGATGTGGCTACCTGAAATGGCTGTGGATCTGACCACGCTGGAGGTGCTGGCGGAGGCCGGCCTGACATTCACGCTTCTCTCCTCCGAGCAGGTGCGAGGGACCCTCACCTGGGGAGCAGGGCCCTATCGGGTTCGTCTGGAGGCCAATGCGTATTTCACCGTCTTCGTCCGCAACCGCGACCTCTCGAATCAGGTCTCCTTCGCGATGCCCTCTCTGGGGCCAGCGGATCGCTGGGCGAAGGAGGCCCTACGGGGGCGGTCCCATTTGACGCTGCTGGCGATGGATGGGGAGACCTTCGGCCACCATCATCGGGAAGGGGTGGACTTCCTGGATCGTCTGCTTCACCCGCACACTCCGGGCTACGAGGTGGTGACCCTGACCGAGTATCTGCGAGCGCATCCGCCGGTGGAAGAGATTGAGGTGATCCAGAACACCGCATGGAGTTGCGCCCACGGCCTGGCCCGCTGGAGCACGGGATGCGCCTGCACGCCAGGGGACTCGCGGTGGAAGGCGATCCTGCGGGCCGCGATGGATCTGCTCTCCGAGGAGATCGACGCCGCCTATCTGGACCTGACCCACGGGCGCATCGGGAATCCATGGCGGCTGCGGGACGAGTATATCCATGTGATCCTGGGGGTGATGGACGCTCGCTCCCTGTTGCGGGAGTTCGCCGACCGACCGCTCTCCACCGAGGTCGAGCAGCAGCTTCTGCTGGCCCTGCAGGCTCAGGTCCATCGCCAGCGGATGTTCGCCAGCTGTGGCTGGTTTTTTGCGGACCTGGATGGGCTGGAGCCCCGTCTGGTGATCCGCCAGGCGGCCCGGGCCATCGAGCTCATCCAGGAAGCCATAGGGGTCGATCTTGCCGACGGGTTCCGTCGGGCCCTGGCCCTGGCTCGAAGCGAGCGCACCGGCAAGACCGGAGCTCAGATCTTCGATGAGATCTGGGCCGCCCGACCAGGAGCCCGTTCCTCTTCCCGCCAGTAACCCGCGGGAAAGGGCTTGCTTCAGGCGGGCACCCATCAGGCCCGTCCTTCCTCAGCTTTCCGAGGTCAACAAAAGCAGCAGCGCCCTTACAGGGTGAAACCGCGGGTCGGTCACGGTGAGGCGAATTCCTCGATGGTTTCCCCCGTCTCCGGATCAGGGGGCCGATCCAGGTCGGAGGCGATCTTCAGATCCAGAATGGGGGAGCCATCCAGCGCATCCAGGCCCCGCACGCGCACCACGTTGCCTTCAATGGCCACCACCCGCACCCCGGTGAGCCCGATGGGATTGGGCCGATACTGGGAACGGGTGGCGAAGACCCCTTTCATCGGCCGGGTGTGATCGCCCCGGGGGTGAACTTTCAGACGGGCCTCCTTCACCCGGTCCAGGACATAAATAACCATCAGGATATCCCCAGGTTGCAGACCCTCCAGACCTTCCACGAACTCCGGGTCCAGGACGAGCTCGCTCTCCTCCTGTCGCATCACATCCGCTTCCGTCCACTCCGAGAAGCGGCTCCGGACATATCCGATGGATTGGAACATCCATTCTTTGCGATCCATTCTGCGCTCCGGAAATCAGACTGCATGCAGAGAGCCCGGAGCTGGGCCGGTTCATACGCGAACACGCTCCCAGGCCCCGCTGATGAAACGCCATCCGAAAAGCAGTGCCCGCACGACGAAATCCGCCAGCATGCCCAGCCAGGCGCCGGGCAATCCCCAGCCCAGCCCATGGGCGAAAAGGATCGCCACCGGGAGACGAACGATCCAGATAGATGTCGCCGTGATCAGCAGCGTGTAGCGGGTATCCCCGGCCCCGCGCAGCGCGCCGGAAAACACGAAGCTGAGGGCCATGGCCGGCTGGATCAGGGCGGTGATCCGCAGGGCGGCAGCGCCCTGAGCGATCACCTCCGGATCCTCGGTGAACAGATCCACCAGCAAAGGCCCTCCCAGCGCCAGGGCCAGTCCCATGGTTCCCATCAGGGCCAGCGCCAGGAGGAGAGCACCGAACGTCGCTCGCCTCCCGGCTTCCGGTTGTTTGGCCCCCAGGGCCTGCCCGGTGAGGGTGGAGGCCGCCACGGCGAACCCCCACCCGGGAAGGAAGGAGAGAGACATCACCCGCAAGCCGATTTGATGGGCCGCGTAGGCTGCAGTTCCCAGCGCGGTGATCACGCCGGTCAGATTCAACAGGGCGAGCTGCAGAAGCAATTGTTCAGCCCCCGCGGGCAATCCGACCCACAGGATCCGTTTCAACACATCCCACTCGAATCTCAACCCGCGATGCGGCAGGACCAGACGAGAGGTCCCTCGCCACAAACGCACCCCCACCAGCACGGCCCCCAATGTCCGGGCCAGGGCCGCCGCGATCCCCAGCCCAGCGATGCCCAGATGGAATGGGCCCCACGGACCAGATAGAACCCATGCCAGCGCGGCATTGGTGAAGACAACCACTGCCCAGGTGCGCATTGGGGTGAGGGTATCCCCAGCGCCCCGAAGCGCGGCATTGCCCACGAAGAGGACCGCCATGGCCGGGAAAGAGAGGGCCACGATGTTCAGGTAGACCCGGGCGGCAACGCTCACCGCTGGCTCGGCGCCCAGGGCGGCGAACAGCCATGGTCCACCGATGTATGCAAACGCCATCCCGACCAGCCCGAGGGCTCCGGCGCTGAGCAACGCCTGCAGGGTGATCCGGCCCGCTTGATCCGAGTTGCCGGCTCCGACCGCCCGGGCGACCAGGGCCGTGGCCCCCACCCCGAGGGCACCGAAGAAGACCGCCACCAGATTGGTGAGCTGGCCGCTCAGCCCTACGGCGGCCAGAGCGATCGTCCCCAGATGCCCGGCCAGGTAGGCATCGGTCCAGTCCACCACAATGTTCAATAACTGCTCCAGGACTGCTGGCCAGGCCAGTCCGACCACGGTTTTCAACGTCAGAGCCCAGGGGCCGGGAACACCCCAACGGACACTGCGGGAAATCCCGAGCCCGGCCGGGGCCCGTCGGATCTCACGGTGTGGCATGGGTTTCGCTCGAGCGGAATAGAGTTGCGCAGTTGACCTGCTTTCCCTCGTTCCCAAAAGCCCCCTGATCAAAAGCGACCAGGTCCAGGGAACGGCGAGACGCCGATTCGCTTTTCGCAATCTTCGGGAGGGAAACCACCTGTTTAGTCGAGATCCAGAACCGCTACGGCCCATAGGATGGAGTCAGGTATGGTCCCGCTGCCCATCCCTGCTCCCCCGTCTGTGGGTCTTCCAGCTGCCACCACGTTAACCCATCGGCCTCCTGAGGCCCGCCGATGACCCGCATGATCGCTCCCTCGGGGAGGAAACGGATTCGCTCGGCCTGCAGACCGGGAGCTTTCCGAAAGCTCAGCCCCTGCTCGCCTGCTCCGGTGACCCTCACGAAGATCCCCACCTGAACAGCGGCGGGGAGCGTCGGTGTAGGCGTTGGCTCCATCGGGGTCGGGCTGGGGCGCGGGGATGGCGTCCATGTCGGCCGTGGGGTAGGGGTCGGCGGGCCGCTCAGCGCACCCGCCAGGGAACGCTGCAGCTGATAGAAGCCGCCTCCACAGATCAACAGCGCCGTCACGAGGGCACCGAATAAAAGCAACCACTCCGAAGTCTGTAACTCGCCCTGCCCGGGACGGGGACGCACGCGAATCGGTCGCTGCATTGATCTTTCCTCAATAAGAGGCATGCTGGACCATCCCTATTCTACTTCTACCTGAATTGAGCTTCCGGTCGGTGTTCTTAGTTTTGGCCTGTCCTGTTGCGATCCTGGCGGCGCCCGCTCAGGTTCCGCATTCGCCTCTTCCCCACGCCACTTCGCGGCGTAGGGAGGAGAGTAAATCAAGCTCCCGGTTTGCAGCAGAGCAGTTTTGGCTCGCCCCCAGGGAGCCAAAAACGAAAAATTAAATGTGGAAGAAGCGTGTTGCCATCGGAGATCCGCCCTCCGGGGATGGCAAGAGGAGAGGTGAAAGGGGCGAGACATCCCTCGTCCCTGTGTCCAGCTCCTCATTCCCTATGGCACCGGGCTCTCCACCCACTGTCGGGGATCCACTGGGATCCCCCGCACCCGGATTTCCCAGTGCAGATGAGCGCCTGTGGAGAGACCCGTGTTCCCCACATAGCCCAGCAAATCCCCCGCCTTCACCGATTGCCCGGACCGAATCGCCACCGCGCTCAAATGCCAGTAACCACTGCATACCCCCCAGCCATGCCGAAGGATCACCGCGTTGCCCCGCACGATCAACGGTTCTGCCAAAGCGACGAGGCCCTCGGCCGGGGCATAGACCGGCGTCCCTGTGGTTCCTCGCAGATCCAGCCCTTCGTGGTAGCTGGAATACGGTCCCCCATTGTAAGATCGGCGGGTGCCAAAAGGAGAGGTCACCTGAGGATTCTCCACCGGATACCGGAAGAGGCCGTTCCAGCGCCGCTCCGGTTCAAAGGGTGTGCAGGCGGCCAGGACCTTCTCCCGTTCCTCCTGGATCAGTTTGGGATCCAGCAGGTTCTGACGATCCGGCGGCAACCGGATGGCCTCCCGCCCGTAAGGCCCGGCGACCACCCGTACCTGGAGGTTTACGTTCACGGTCCGACCCTCGGAGCTGCGGGCGGTGATCGTCAGCGGATACACCCCGGGGGCCTGCATCGCCGGCACAGCGAGCAGCCCTTCGCCTCCAGCCTCCGTCGAGGCTAGGGGATAGTTCACGCCCAGGAAGGCCGCCTGCAGGGTGGCTGGCTGGGAGAGACGGACGCGCAATGGGAACACCCGCCCCTGGATGGCCGCGGCAGGACCAACCTGGATCTCCACAAAGGGTGAAGGCCATGCCGTTGGAGCCCCAGGAGCTTCCTCCGGGATTCGAAGAACTTGCCCCACAAAGATACGGCTCGGGTTGTTCAGGCCGTTTAGGGCCATCAGGCGTTCCACGGTGGTGCCATAGCGCAGCGCAATGCGGTAAAGGGTCTCCCCGGGTTGAACGATGTGAACCTGTCCAGGGGAGGGGACGGAAGCGCCAGCGGGGATGATGAGGACCTGACCCACATAGATCAGGTTAGGGTTTGTCAGGCCATTGGCCTCTACGATCGCCCCCACCGTGGTTCCAAAGCGCGTGGCGATGCGGGTGAGGGTGTCCCCGGGTTGCACTGTGTAGCGAACCGGCTCCTGGGCAAACGCCGGCCGGGTCAGGGCGATCGCCAGGGCCAGACCGATCAGGGCGCTCCACCATCCTCGTGCCATATCCAGACCTCCCCTGTGCGGGCATGGGCCAGCAGATCCACCGGCCCTTCGATCAGATAACGGGCGGGGCGAGGCGGGATGTAAATTCGGAAAGATCGGGCTTCCACAGCGTGGACGATCCGCCCGGCTTCATCCAGCCAGATCGCCGCAATGGGGAAAAAAACGAAGAACATATGGATGGCTGTCTCCCACCGTCCAGACCGTGGGAACATGAAGAAAAGACCTTCGTTCTCTTTTAATGCCCGGCGGAACATCAACCCGCGCCCGCGGCACCACCACGAGCGACAGGGGCGCAACCGGGCCAGCAGTTGCCCTTCCCGGTTATAGAGAAGGATCTGCGGGGCCATTCTATGCACCAATAAGATTAGGAGTTACGCGGTTCGTTTCCCATGGGGGCTTTG
>JAUQQB010000174.1 GCA_030550075.1 Chloroflexota bacterium
CCCCCCCCCCCCCTCCCGTCCACGACGCTCTTCCGATCTGCGCGTCCGTGCCCGTTCTCTTTTTGGGAACGCTTAGACGGGCACTCCGCTTCGCTCCGTGCCCTACTACGAACAAAGGGTCTTTCCCGTTCGTAGTAGGGCACGTAAGTGCCCGTCCTCTTTTTGTGAACGCTGAGCGAGGATAGCTTCTCAGCCCTTAGATGCCCGTGAGGAGGCAGCCTACCGCTCACTCCGGGGCCTGAGCATGGAGCCAGCCGGTTTCCGTGAGGATCCATTGAACTCGCCCATCCGCCGGAGTGTGAGGAAGGACATCAATGAGGAAACGGGCGTAAGTGACCCCAACGGTCAGCCCTTTCAGGCGGGGCAACAGGCGATCGAAATATCCTCCACCATAGCCCAGTCGGAACCCATAGCGGTCAAAGGCCACGCCGGGGATGAAGGCCAGCTCGATCTCCTCGGGGTCCACCAAGGGGCACTCCGGCGCGGGTTCCAGCATGCCATATGGGTGTCGCTGCAGGGCGCCGGGCCGATACAGGTGCAGCGCCAGCTCTCCCGGGGCGAGGATGCGCGGCAATACCCAGCGCTTCTCGGGATAGCGCTTCAGGAGGGGAGCCAGGTCGATTTCGTTCCGAAACGCCATATAGGTGAGCACGGTGTGAGCGGCATGGAAAGACGGCCAGGCTTCTATATGATGCCGGATCGCTTCGCTGGCTGCAGCGATGAACTCTGGAGGCAAAGCCATCCGCTCGGCCAGCCACTGCCTCCGCAGCGCGCGCTTGATCGCCTGGATGGAGTCCGGGGAAGGGGACGGGTGCATCCCGATCTGAGCTCCTTCTGATTTCATCGGGACCTGGTCAGAGAATTCCCATGGAGCGACCACCGAATCGCTCACGCGATCGGGAAATAGGCAGCGATTTCCTGCAGCCACCGCTCCGCAGCTTCCCGTGCCGCTTCCTGGAAATCCATACGCGGAGAGGCGTAGAGGATCGGCTCTCCTATGAAAACCACCGCCGGGGGCGGCCAGGAGGCCGCCATGGAGAGCGTGGATGGATGGGTCACATCCAGCGCGATCCAGGGGAGATCCTCAAGCTCCCAGGCCGAGATCCCCTCGAAGGCGCTGAAGGCCAGGCCGGCCGGGATCCCCCACCTGCGCGCGTCCTGTGCATGGCGCCGGGCCTGCTGGAAGTCTCCCGCTTCCCTGATCCACCAGAAGACGGCCCCGCCTCGATAAGCAGCGAAGGCGCGTGCCGCTTCCGCCGGGAACTCCGGGGCCACCGTCACCGCGTCCGCGCCCCAGGCATCGAAAGCGGCCCGCGCGCAGCGTTCCGCAGAGCCCGGATCTCGCCACCGCAGATCCAGCAGGATCGGAAGCTCATTCGGCAGATAGCGCATCAGGCGCTCCATAGCCACCATGCCAGCGGCTCCCTCGGCCAGGAACGATATGGCCGGGACCGCGTAGGCGCAAACCCGATGGCCCACCACATCCACGATGGTCCGGCCGAAGGGGAAGACCGGATCATCCACCCGCAACATCGGGGCTGGCATGTGATCCATGCGAATGGGAAGCGCCAGCCCCATACGGGTCCGGCGCTCCTGGCAGGCCTTCCGGAGCTTCCCCCAGAAATCCGGATGTCCCGGCAGCGCCATAAGTCTCCTCCGGCGCGATCTCCAGGGCGATCACCCCGAGCGCTTCTTTTTCTGGAGGATAAAGCGCCCGCAGGGCTTCCAGCAACTGCACCGGTGTCCAGTCCGGTGCGATAGCCGCGGGATCCTCATGGGCCAGCAGCTCTTCGAAATCCCGATAACGGGCGATGCGGCGGATGACAAATCGATACCGGCCGTTCAACAGCAGGCGATCCCCTGCGTTCAGGCGGGTGAGGTTCGGATAAGCAACCCGCACTTCGATGGTTTTTCGGCCCGCGAGAATCCATTGAAGAGGCTCGTCCCGGACCCACAACGTTTTCACTCGCATCTGACCGCAGCCTGAGTTCAATTAATAGGACCCGCCGATGGGCCAGCGGGGTCGATACTGGAGCGCTTCCGCCACGTGATGGGCGCGCAGCAGGTCGGAGCCTTCCAGGTCCGCAATCGTGCGGGCGACCTTCAGGACGCGGTGATAGGCGCGGGCGGAGAGATGGAGCTGCTGCATCGCCGCTTTCAGCAGCGCCTGGGCCTGGGGCTCCATCCGGCAATAGGCCCGGATATGGCCGGGCCCCATCTCCGCGTTGCAGAGGATCCCGGTCCCATGGAAACGCTCCTGCTGGAGCGCCCGGGCGCGTTCCACCCGCTCCCGAATCCGGGCGGAGGGCTCCCCTCTCCGGTCGTCGGAGAGTTTCTCAAACTCCACTCGGGGCACCTCGATCTGGATGTCAATCCGATCCAGCAGGGGGCCGCTCAGGCGTTTCTGGTAACGGGCGACCATCGTGGGGGAACAGGTGCATGGCTTCAGCGGATCCCCATAATACCCGCACGGACAAGGGTTCATGGCGGCGACCAGCATAAAGGCGGCCGGGAATTCCAGCGTCCCGGCCGCCCGACTGATCACCACCCGCTTGTCCTCCAGGGGCTGGCGCAGCACCTCCAGCGCCCGCAGATCGAATTCCGGCAATTCATCCAGGAAGAGAACGCCGCGATGGGCCAGGGAGATTTCCCCCGGCCGCGGGAAGCGCCCGCCGCCGACCAACCCGGCATGGCTGATGGTGTGGTGAGGAGCCCGGAACGGCCGCTGGCGGATCAGGGGAGCCTCCGGAGTGAGCAAATCGGCCACGCTGTAAATCCGGGTGACTTCCAGAGCTTCCTCCAGCGAAAGACGAGGGAGGATTCCGGGCAGCGCGCGGGCCAGCAGGGTCTTCCCGGTGCCAGGGGGACCGATCATGAGCACATTGTGATTGCCCGCCGCCGCCACCTCCAGGGCGCGCTTGGCGTGTTCCTGACCCTTGATCTCTGCGAAATCCACCGCCGGCGGCACATCCACCCAGTGGTCCAGCGGCGTCGGGGGCTGGGGCGGGATCGGCTTCTGTCCGAGTAGGTGGGCGATGAGGTCCTGCAGGGTGGCCACCGGGTAGATCTCCAGGTCCGGCACCAGCGCGGCCTCCGGCGCATCGGCGGCGGGGAGGAAGAGGCGTCGAGCGCCCCGATCTCGGGCCAGGGCGGCCATCACCAGCGCCCCGGGCACATGGCGCACCGTCCCATCCAGCCCCAGCTCCCCTACCACCATCGCGTCCTCCATAGCATTGAAAGGAAGCTGCTCCGAGGCGATCAGCACGCCCAGGGCGATGGGGAGATCATACGCCGGGCCTTCCTTCCGTAGGTCGGCCGGAGCCAGGTTGACCACAATCCGGGCCATGGGGAATGAGAACCCAGCGTAGCGAATGGCCGAGCGCACCCGTTCCCGAGCCTCCTGGACCGCAGCGTCGGGCAGCCCCACAATCGTAAAGCCGGGCTGCCCCCGGCTGACATCCACTTCCACCGTCACCAGCTCTCCGTCTAACCCGATCAACGCGCAGCTGAACAGTTGTGCGAGCATGCAGGTTCCCACCCTGCATGAGATGTCCGACGCGTCCCTGTCCCCACGTTCGATCCCGGCCCACGGTCAGATAGGAGGGAGGAGTGAATGATGCACATACTCTCCATGGGAATGATAGCGGGTTTGCCTCTTCGCCTTCCATAGGGACGGCGCTTCTATGGGGGAAGGTGGCCAGAGATGTGGAGGCCCGGGGGGCACACTGCAGGTGTGCCATCCAGGTTCCTAAACTTCTAGGACTTACGCAGTTCGTTTCCCATGGGGGCTTTGGGGGCGAAGGGGGGTGCCGAAGGCGCCCCGCTCCGCCCCCAAAAGGATTTGGGGTGGGGCCATTCCGTCCCACCTTTAGAGCTTTCAACTGCGCAAGTCCTAACTTCTTCAAAGGATTACATTGTTCATTTTCTCCCGCGGTTTTTCTTACTGAGCCGGGCGCTTCGGTACCCAGCCCAGCAAGAAAAATAAACCGAGGGGCCCTTCGACCACTCTGGGATAAAGGCCACCGGCGCAAATCCAGGCTTTACAATATGAATACGACCCTGTATTCTTGGGGAAGGTATCTGTCGAACAGACCGAGGATGCATGACGGGATAGACATCCTGATCGCTTTTTGACAGGAAAACGCCCTCTCTTTAAAATCTGGGGCCGTTGGAGGGGATTTCGAATGCCGAGCGCGCTCCGACCCGGGGCCGAATTCGGGAAGAGTGGCGTTCCTATGGGAAGGACGTTTGAGCCCTTCCCTTTCCCGCAGCCCGACGGGCTGTGGAAAGAGGGAAAGAAATCCGGGAGGTGTGGCTCCGGCGCGCGCCTCCCTAAATTCCTCTCTCATCACCCATAATGGGAGCACGACCTTCGGGAGGAGCGTCCGGGATTAAGGCGTAAGGAGCGCCCGTTTATGGCCGCAGAGCGTGTGATCCATCGTGAGCATGTGGGGTTACGTCGGGAGGTGACGGTCTGGGGGTCGTTCACCTGGGGGTATGCGGATGTGGGGGCGGATGTCTATGTCGCCCTCGGTCTGGTGATGGCCGCCGCCCAGGGGGCCACCCCCCTGGCCTTCCTCATCGCCGGGATCGTTTACATTATGGTCGGCCTGGCCTACACCGAAATGGCCGCTGCCTATCCCTCGGCCGGCGGGGGCCAGTATTTTGTGCTGCGAGGGCTGGGAGATTTCTGGGGGCTGGTGGCGGGAGCTGCCCTGATGCTCGCTTACACGGTGGATGTGGCGCTGTTCGCCATGGCCTCGGCCGGCTATATTAACTTCTTCTTCCCTCAGTTCCGTGAATTCCGGGTTCCCCTTCCTCTGGTGGGTTCGATCAATCTGATCTGGCTGGGAGAAACCCTGTTGCTGATCGCGCTGCTGGTGGTCCTGAACATCCGGGGCATCCGGGAGTCCTCGCTGCTGAACCAGGTTCTCGGCGCCCTGGATATGATTCTGGAAACCTCAATTGTGGTCATCGGTTTCCTCTTTGCCTGGCGTCCGGAATATTTCCTCCATCAGTGGCAAACGGAATTCCCCTCCCTCGAACGCCTGCTATATGCGACTTCCCTGGCGGTGATCTCGTATGTAGGACTGGAGTCGGTATCGCAGGCAGCGGAGGAGACCATCCGGCCGGCGACGGTGATCCCCCGTACTTCCATGGCCCTGATCGTTGTCGTTCTCCTATTCGCCCTGGCGTTCCCGGTGGTATCCCTGGGGATCCTCCCGTGGGATGAGGTGGGGGGGCGAGAAGGGGATCCGGTGGCTTTGCTGGCCAGCCGGTTGCCTTTCGTGGGGTTCCTGGCCGGCCCGGCGGCAGCGATCCTCGCAGCGACCATTCTGTTGATCTCCGCCAACACCGGAGTCATGGGATCCAGCCGGCTGGCCTACAGCATGGCCCAGCTGGGGTTAATGGGGGAAGGACTATCGGAGGTTCATCCTCAGTATCGGACCCCGGTGAAATCGATCATCTTTTTCTCCGGCATTGCTGCTGTAATGGCCATCTTCGCCTTCCTCAGCGGGCGCCGGGCGCTGGAGGCGATGGCGGATGTATATGCTTTCGGAGCGATGCTGGCCTATTTCCTGAGCACCATCGCTCTGGTGGTGCTTCGGATTCGCGAACCCCATGTTCCCCGTCCTTATCGAATGCCTTTGAACCTGCAATGGCGGGGCATAGAGATCCCGATTCCGGGCGTCCTGGGGATCCTGGGAACGGGGCTAATGCTGGTGGTGGTCATGTGGACCCATCCCATTGCCCAGGTGGCGGGTCCGCTGTGGATCGCGCTCTGGATCGGATACTACATATGGTATCGTAAGCGAACAGGACGTCCCATCTGGAGGAGCCTACCCCGGGATTGGATAGCCGAGCAAATCCGCATTCTGGAAAACAGTGGTGAATGGGATTTGCTGGAGCGCTTCCGGATCGAGGTGGAGCATTGGCGGCGATCGCAAAAGGGGGCGTGAGGGCATGAGCCCTGCGTGGGTGTTCCATTTGGTTCTGGCGACGTTAATGATCGTCCTGGGGGTTGTGATCATTGGGCGCAGTCTCTGGCTGGTCCTGGGTCAGGGCCTGGCCCTTTCGAGCCTGTTTTTGCCTGCAACGGTAGGGATCCTGATGATGGCCCTGGGGATCCAGCGCTGGCGAAGCTGGATCGATATCCATCGCTCGGGTAGGGGCTGATTGGTTTAGGACTTACGCAGTTCGTTCGGGAGAAAGGTACTACACGAATTCGTGTGGTACCTATCCCA
>JAUQQB010000175.1 GCA_030550075.1 Chloroflexota bacterium
CACCCCACCCCGAAACATTTTTCTTCCCCCTCTCCACGGCCCTTTGAGTCGTGGGAAGGGGCTCCTATCTTTCTCGATGGAGCATCCGATTGGCTTCCAGATTGTTACTTTAGCAAGATAAGGCTCAATAAACAGCCCGATCCTGCCCAGGAGGGAAAAGGATGACTGCAATCAAAGCGCTGATCCTGAGCGGAGGAAAGGGAACCCGTCTCTATCCCCTGACCTTCACCAGCGCCAAGCAACTGATCCCCATCGCCAACAAACCTGTCCTCTTCCGGGTCATTGAAACCGTAAGAGACGCGGGGATCACTGACCTGGGGATCGTGGTGGGTGATACGGCCCCCGAGGTGATGGCGGCGGTGGGGGATGGAAGCCGCTGGGGGGTAAAGGTGACCTATATCCGTCAGGAGGCGCCGCTGGGCCTGGCCCACGCGGTGAAAATCGCTCGGGACTATCTAGGGGATACACCCTTCGTGATGTTCCTGGGCGACAACGTGATCCAGGGGGGGATCCGCCATCTGGTGCAAATGTTTCTGGAGAGCAACTACGATGCCCAGATCGTCCTGAAGGAAGTCCCCGATCCCCAGCACTATGGGGTAGCGGAGCTGGAGAACGGCCGCATTGTGCGGCTGGTGGAGAAGCCTCGGGAGCCGCGCAGTAACCTGGCGCTGGTGGGGATCTATCTCTTCCGGCCTCTGATCTTTGAGGCGGTGGAGGCCATCCGCCCCAGCTGGCGGGGCGAGCTGGAGATCACGGATGCCATTCAATATCTGGTGGAGAAAGGCTATAAAGTTTACCCATATGTTCACACCGGTTGGTGGATCGATACCGGGAAGCCCATCGACATGCTTGCTGCCAACAGCCTGGTGTTGGAGGAGCTGGAGCCGCGGGTCGAGGGGTATGTGGATCGGGACTCTGTCTTAGAGGGGAAGGTGATCCTGGAGAAGGGAGCGGAGATCATCAACAGCCGTGTGCGCGGTCCGGCGATCATCGGAGAACATACTCGTATTGTGAACAGCTACATTGGCCCCTTCACCAGCATCTATCATCATTGCGAGATCATCAACAGCGAGATCGAGCACAGCATCGTGTTGGAGCATTGCCGCATCGAGGACATCCCAAGGATCGCTGACAGCCTGATCGGCCGCCGCGTGGTGATCACCCACTCGCCGATGAAGCCGAAAGCCTATAAATTCACCTTGGGGGATTATAGTCAGGTGGGAATTATTTGAGCCCGCGAAATTAGGGGCTGAAGGTCCTCTGACGGGCTCTCTGGGGGTAGGCCGAAGGAACTCGGCCTATCCCCCAAAATATTTTCTCGATTAAAATACTTGGTGGGATATTGATTTGGATTTGTTGCTTGCACAACACTAGCTTACCGGAAGCTCATCGCGACAAAGGGGGGAACCGGAATTCGAGGCTTGCGCGAGCGCCCAAATCCCTTGAAGATTGGCAGTGGAGCTTAACGAATGAATCGATTCGGGGAGCTGATGATCGGCCCCTATGTTCTGGCGGCTGGGCGAGCTGCTCTATGGGCGATCAGCGGGATTCTCCAGACCTTCCGAAGCGATGTACGTCGAGCCTTACGGAGCGGCTGGAGTGCTCTATTTATCGGCACTCACATCGTTTTCATCGTCGTGATCTATCTCCTCGCTCTCAGAGTTGCCCTCTCGTCCTCTGACCCTTGGCTCCTGGCCATTATAGTTGGGGTTGGGGGTCAGGTGCTTCTGCGCACACAGATCAATTTGCTGCAGCCTCTGGATCCAAACGCCAGCCAGTCTGTTTCTCTTTCCCTGGCTGATCTTTATGGCCGTTTTCAGCGCTTCTGTCGGGAGCAGATCGATCAACATCTCGCCATGGGCCGCCTTCGCCTTCTTCAACAGGCCACCAGGTTACCCGTGGAAGAGCTTGAAAAGCTGGTGCGGCTTTACAGCCATGCCTCAATACTCCATCCTCCAGAGGAGATTGAGGAATACCTGACCAAACTTCGTGAGAAATCGAATCCGGAGGAACAGAGCCTCTATTTGGCTTCATACTTTGTTGAGACAGGCTGGCTTTGCCTTTCTCCAGGATCAATTGAAAGCCAGGTCTGAAAGGAGATCCGGACACACTGCGTAATGCTCATCTTTTGCTCTGTTGCAGGCTTGAGGTATGTGGAGCGGCGAAGCCACAGCCCCGCTACCTCAGCTTTGTCCCTGAAGGATGAGCGCGGGCATCGTTCTACCTTGTCTACCTGTGAGGACACAGAAAAGTCTGATGAACGAAGCAAAGCCTCTGCGTGCAGAAACCCAACGCGTGGTGGTTACCGGGATGGGGGCCCTTTCCCCCCTCGGTCTGAACGTTCAAGCGTTCTGGGAGGGTTTGATCGCCGGACGTTCTGGTATCGGCCCGATCACCCAGTTCGACGCCTCGGGGCTCCCGGTCCGCATCGCCGGCGAAGTGAAAGGCTTCGATCCGACCGTCGCCCTTTCACCGAAAGAGGCCCGGCGCATGGCCCGCTGTTCCCAGTTCGCCGTTGTCGCCGCCCTGGAAGCCGTGCGGGACGCCGGGTTGGATGGGTTCCCGGATCCCGAGCGGGTGGGGACGCTGATCGGGGTGGGGATGGGGGGCTATGAGGTGGCGGACCGTCAGATCCAGATCTTTCGCACCCAGGGGCTGGCGCGGGTGAGCCCCTTTGCCCTCGTGGCCTCGATCCCCAATATGCCAAGCCACCACGTGAGCATCTACTTCGGGGCGAAAGGCCCGATTGCCACGGTGACTGCCGCCTGCGCCACCGGCGCCCAGGCGATCGGCGAGGCGACGGAGTGGATCCGTCGGGGGATCGCGGATGTGGTGATCTGCGGGGGGGTGGAGGCCCTGATCACCGACTTCGCCATCGCCGGCTTCGCGGCCATGCGGGCGCTTTCCACCCGGAACGAGGAGCCCGAGCGGGCCAGCCGTCCCTTCGATGCCCATCGGGATGGATTCGTTTATGCCGAGGGCGCGGGGATTCTGGTGCTGGAACGGCTCTCCCACGCCCGCGCTCGGGGCGCCCGGATCTATGCGGAAGTCCTGGGCTATGGCAACGCCGCGGACGCCCACCACGTAGCGGCGCCTGAACCCGACGGGACAGGAGCCGCTCGTGCCATGCGCTGGGCCCTGCGAGATGCGGGCCTCGGGCCGGAGGAGATTGACTACATTAATGCCCATGGGACCTCCACCCGGTTGAACGATCCCATTGAGACGTTGGCAATCAAGCATGTTTTCGGGGAAACGGCTTACCGGATCCCCATCAGCGCTACGAAGTCCATGATCGGCCACACAATGGGCGCGGCGGGGGCTCTGGGGGCCATTGCTACGGCGCTGACGCTGGCCCATCAGATCATCCACCCCACCATCAACTATGAGACCCCGGATCCGGAGTGCGATTTGGATTACGTTCCTAACGTGGCCCGTCCGGCCAGGGTGCGCCGGGCGCTGGTGAACGCCTTCGGTTTTGGAGGGCACAATGTCTCCCTTGTTCTCAGGCGATGGGAGGACGATGAGGAGAAAGTATCTTTCATTGGCTGATCTCAAGATAGCCTGCTGAGAGCATGTATGAAGATACCGTCAGGGGGCTCAGCATTCGCCGCCTTCTTCACCTCCCCCCGACCCCCAATGCACGACACTTTCCTCGATATGGGGGTTTAGGGGCGAAGCCGGGTGCTGAAGGTGCCCGGCTTCGTTAGGTAACACCCACGGTCCATGAGGCCGCACAGGAAAGAAATTAGGAGAGGACCTCTCAGCTCCTTCGCGGCGGCGCCGGATGCGTTTCAGGATCTTTACTTCGGCAAGCTAAGGCTCAACCGATCACTGCCTCAGGAAAGAGACTCCGAATCAGGATAATTAGGATAGAATGTTTTGAGAGCGAGCCCGCGCTCCAGAAAGGGGAATCCAAAGATGATCTGGCGCCGAATTCGAGAGCTTTTCGGAGGGGGTGGCTCAGAGCATGATCCCGATGCGATCTGGCTGTATGTGCAATGCGGACGATGCGGGGCTCCCGTTGCCGTCCGAGCGGACCGCCGGTATGACTTGAATCCCGAGGAGGCGGGAACCGGTTTCGTGCTGATCAAGGAGATTATGGATAACCGTTGCTTCCAGCTCATGCGGGCGGAGGTTCATCTGGATGATCATTATCGCGTGGTGGAGCGGACCATTGAAGGGGGGCGCTTCCTGAGTCCTGAGGAATATCATCAACTGCGAGGCGCGTGAGGAGAAATTCACACTTATTTCCCCTTCTTGCGACTTCATGGACCGCGGGAAGAGGGAAGGGTAAGGTATAATCCTGCAGCATGCTTCCTGGGAGGCTTGGGACCTATGAAAGTCGTGCGCAACGACATGTATATCCAGCGCCGGGCGACCCTTGGCAATTGGGCGTTCCCCATTGGCTATATCATCCTGATCCTCGGGCTGGTGACTTCCCTGCTGTATCCTCAACTTGCCCTCATCCCGGTTGTTGCCTTTTTCGTGGGGTTCGGGCTAACCCAGATTGGGATTTATTACATTCATCGCTTCGTGCGTCCGGACCGGCCGGAGGCCGCGTTAACCCAGGCCCTCAAAGGCCTGGATGATCGATATGTCCTCTATCACTATATGCTCCCAGCGGATCACGTCCTGGTCGGACCGGATGGCGTGCGGACCTTTGTGGTTAAATGGCAAGGTGGGGAGATTCGTTGCCGGAGCGACCGGTGGTCTCAGCCGATGGGACCCCTCCGTCGCATCCTGCGTTGGATGGCCCAGGATACGCTGGGGAACCCAACCCGGGAGGCGCAGTTAGAGGCGGAAGCCCTTCGTCGTTATTTCGCCCGTCATCTGGATGAAAAGGAGGTCCCAATCCAGTCCATCATCGTCTTCACCCATCCGGAAGCCCGTCTGGAAATCGAAGGCAGCAGCATCCCGGTCGTTCATGCGCGCAAACTCAAGGAGTGGCTGCGAAGGGAGGCACGGCAAGGTGCCTTCCCCCGGGATCTCCAGGAGGCGCTCTGGCGGATCCTCCCAGCGCCGGATTCGGAGGCGTGAGAGGGGCCTTCTTTCCTCTTCTCTATCTCTATAACCTTTTGATCCGCATGGAGGGGAGATAAAAGGCTGGGAGGGCCATCAAAGGTGGCCCTCCCAGCCTTGAAAGCCTCTCCTTTGGAATGACGCAGCCAATCCAGAGAGGGTTATCCAGCCGCGGAAGTCAGGGCCGGGTAGCCGCGGTGCTCCAGCTCGGCCAGGAACTTCTCTGCCTCCATCGCCGCCATGGCTCCGAACCCGGCCGAGGTAATGGCCTGCCGGAACCATCGGTCGTGTACTTCGCCAGCGGCGAAGACGCCGGGAATGCTGGTGTGCAGTCGCTCGTTGACTTTGATGTAGCCCGCCTCGTCCATCTCCAGCTGTCCGCGGAACAGCGCCGTGTTAGGTTCATAACCAATGAAGATAAACACACCATCGGTGGGGAACTCCCACTCTTCCCCGGTCTTCACGTTCTTCAACCGCACCGCCCGCACCTTGCCGTCGCCCAGGATGGCGGTGACCACTGCATTCGTGATGAAGGCGACCTTCGGATGGCTCCGCGCGCGCTCCTGAAGGATGGGCTGGGCGCGGAATTGATCCCGCCGGTGGACGATGGTGACCTTCCGGGCGTAGCGGGTGAGGAACAGCCCTTCCTGGAAGGCGCTGTCGCCCCCGCCCACCACCACCACTTCCTTATCGGTGAAGAAAAAGCCATCGCAGGTGGCGCACACGGAAACGCCCCGCCCCCAGAACGCCTGCTCGCCGGGGACGTTCAGGCGACGAGGGGTCGCCCCGGTGGCGATGATGACGGCCTTCGCCTCGTATTCCTCGCCATACGTGCGCACCCGGAAGGGGTGGCCTCGGAAATCGACCTCGATCGCCTCATCGAACTCGAAACGGGCGCCGAAGCGTTCGGCCTGCTGCTTCATGCGCTCGGCCAGCTCCGCGCCGCCGATGGGCTCCGGAAAGCCGGGGAAGTTCTCCACCACATCCGTGGTAGCGATCTGACCGCCGATGCTGTTGCCGGTGATGATCAGCGGCGAGAGATTCGCCCGCGCGGCGTAAAGGGCCGCCGTTAACCCGGCCGGCCCGGCGCCCAGGATAATCAGGTTCTCCATGCGAGCTTCCCTCCGGAATAGGCTGGCAGCGCAATGCTCGGATGTTACCGCATTTTTTGATTCCAGTAGGACTTACACAGTTCGTTTCCCATGGGGGCTTTGGGG
>JAUQQB010000176.1 GCA_030550075.1 Chloroflexota bacterium
GGAAGGCGCCCGGCTCGCCCCCAAATCCTTTAAATCCCCCCTCCCCACGGCCCTTTGGGGCCGTGGGGAGGGGGATTCAGGGGGTGGGGCGATGAGCCTTCCCCATCCCATAGCCTCAGCCTCAAAAGAAATCTGGATGAAGCAGTAGTTACCCCAACCCCGCGAAATCCGACATGAGTGGAATGCAATGGCTGGAGATCACGGTCGCCGCGCCGATGGAGGCCGCTGAGGCGATCGCGGAGGTCCTCTCCCGATATGCTCCCCATGGCGTGGCTCTCGATTATGGCCCTGTTCCCACGGACGAAGCCGATTGGGAGCGTCCACTTCTTCCCCGAGATACGCTTACCATCCTGGCCTATCTCCCCTTGACCGAGGGGTGGGAGGAAGCCCGGCAGCGCATCGAAGAGGGGCTCTGGCATCTGAGCCAGATCCTTCCGTTTCCTCCACCCCGCTTCCAGGTGATCGCTGAGGAAGAATGGGCAGAGGCCTGGAAAGCCCATTACGACGTGCTCCGGGTGGGACCCTTCGTGATCCGGCCGACGTGGCGTGAAGCGGAGCTTCAGCCAGGGGAGCTGCTCATCGAGCTGGATCCCGGAATGGCCTTCGGCACAGGCACCCATCCCACCACCCGCCTCTGCCTGCTGGCCCTGGCCGAATGGCTTCAAGCCGGGGAGCGGATCCTGGATCTGGGAACCGGGTCCGGGATCCTGGCCATCGCGGCCGCCCGGCGCGGGGCCAGCCGGGTCTGGGCGCTGGATATCGATCCGGTGGCCGTTCGCGTAGCCCGGGAGAATGTTCAGCGCAATGGGGTGGCGGACCGCGTGGCGGTGGCCCAGGGCTCCCTAGAGGAAGCGCTTGGGCGAGGGGAACAGTTCGATGGCATCCTGGTCAACATCCTGGCGCCGGTCATTCAGCGTTTCTGTGAGCAGGGAATGAGCGCTCTTCTGCGGCCCGGGGGATGGGTGATTGTCTCCGGGTTTTTATGCGGGGAACAGGAGGCCTCGGTTCGCGAGGCCATGGAGGCGGCGGGCCTGCAGGTCTGCGGACGCTGGATGGAAGCGGATTGGGTCGCGCTGGGGGCGCGTCCATAGGAATTTAAACACCCGGCTTATGGGCTTGTTTAAGGCGCTCTATTTCCGCCCTAATTTCGTTAACAATCTCCTCATTTAGATCCGTTTTCTTCCTCCTCTCTCTGTAATTGAGAACACAATGAAGACTTTGCCACCCTTCTCACGCTCAAAGCGCTCATGGGAACGCCGCATCCATTCCTGCCACTTATGCAGCTCCGGTGTTTGCCGATAAGTAATCGGCTTGATTTGAATTCCGGGCGCCTTCTCTCCGATCTCGCTGTAAAAATCTACCTGATAACGACGATCCCATTCATCAGGCGCTGGCCTGATCTCTACACCCAATCTTTGTTGAAGCTGCTCATATACCGTTTTCTTCTCGGTCTGATACCCCTCAAAAGTTCGTCGGATCACGACATCCCAGACATATCGCAAGCAATCATCTTCCGTAATGGTCTCGATTTCAGCGCGAAGCTGCTCGCTGATCTTTGCGTAGAGACGACGGGCCACTTCCTCCAGGTGCTCCCGCATGTCACAACCCAGCATCTCACCTTCCGGGCGCACGCGTTCATAATACCACCGTTCCCATTCTTCCAGAGTTTTTGGAGCACACTCCCGAATAGCCTCGGCGAGCTTGCCTACGTATTTCGGTCGGTTAAACTGCCACCGGTTGAAAGCAATGTTAAGCACCCATTCCTTTGATTTTGCCATCTCGCAGTTCCTCCGCCTGAATGAACTTCTTACGGAAGCGATGGGGAACCGAGCGATCCGCTTCCGCCAGGCCCATCTCGATCATCTTACGGTTGACAAATAGCCTGTTCGACAGATAGAGATAAACCGGGACAGGAGCGCCGACATCGGCAGGAGGTTGATCGAAACGAAGGTAGACGGATTTGCCCAGAACAAATTTACGAAGATAAGCGATAGCCTGTTCTTTCCGTTCGGGAGGCACCCGGATTCCCAGGAGCTGCACCACCAGGCCGTTGCCTATCTGGAGGGTATGCTCATCCAGAATAGCGGTCACTTTGTAAAGCGCCTCATCATCCCAGTGTAGATGCTCTGGATCCACCCGGGGTTGCGCATCCTTGATCCGGGGGATATAGCCATCCGGGGGGTCTACGGGTGGCAATTCCCGATCCCGATGGATGATCTGAATCGACGGATGGAAGAGGGTATTCTGGGAAAGACCGAGCTTCTGGCGGATAATGGGCTCAAAGGCCCGCTGGATTTCATAGCCAATGGCCTTTCGGTTCAAACGGAGAGCCGCCCGAACCGTCGTGCCGCTGCCCAGGAATGGATCCAGAACGGTCTCGCCCACAAACGAGAACATTCGGATCAGGCGACGGGGAAGCTCTTCCGGGAACATCGCTTCGTGGAGAACCTGACGCTCCCCCCCGAAATCCCAGTGGCCACTGAAGAAGCTCTTCCACTCCTCCCTGGTCATTTTCGAGGCCTCCCGAATCGAAGACGGGACGGGACGAGGCCGGCCCGGCTTTTTAAATAACAATATGAACTCATAATCCAGCTCCACCACTCCGTTGGGCGGATAGGGGAATGAGCCCATCACGGTCGCGCCCCCCGTCGTCCGCATCGTGGTTTTCTTTTGCCAGATGATGGCACCCATGTAATCGAATCCAATGGCTTCGCATTGGGCGATGATCTCAGCGTGAAGCGGGATAACCTTATATTGGCCGTAGATAACGGCGCGAGCGAACTGGTCTCCGATATTAATGCAGAGCCGACGGCCGGGCTGCAGGACCCTCCAGGCTTCTCGCCAGACCCGGCTTAAATCGATCAGGTATTCATGTAAAGTCTGGCCATACCCGATCTGGCCTCCCACCCCATAGTTTTTAATATGCCAGTAAGGGGGCGAGGTGACGATCAGGGCCACGCTTTCATTAGGGACTTCCGCCATATTCCGACTATCGCCAATGATCACCATCGCTTCCATCGTCGAAATCACCTCCTGCTCATAACCTGGCCTGCTCGATGGACTGGATGAGGGATCCTGAACAATCCACCACCGGGCTTTGGACAGAGCCTCAGATCCTACCGCCCAGGGATAGAGGGGAGGGGCTCGCCTCCCATGCGGGAAGGATCCAGAGGACCAGCCGCCCGGTCCAGAGTCCAGCCGATCATCTGAGACTTGAAGTAAACGCCGAAGGCACCCATCCCATGGAGGCCTGTGTCCAGACGGATGCACGAGCCTCAACTCTTATGATAGCCCAGGGGCGAGAGATGAAAAGGCGGGGACGGCATTCCGCACTCCTCCGGTCTTTCTTCCGCTGAACTCATCTCAAAATTCTCCAGGTGATGAGGAAGCCAGCCAAGTCCACGAAAGCCCGGAAGGTCGCCAGGAGACGCTCATAACGCACCCTCCAGCGCCGGAAGCCGCCCTTCCGCCAGGCCAAGAAGCGTTCCACATCCCCTCACAAGACCCGATACCCGTCCCGGTCGAAGCAATGCGGTCGGCCCCGTCGGGACCCCCGGCGATTCCGGGGATTCTCCGGGATGCAGGCCCGGAGGCCCCGGCGGCGTTCCGTCCGCACGGGACGGCGGTCATCGGCCCCGTCGCCCGCGACGGCCTTAGGCCGGGTCCGGCACCCCACCCGCACCGCCCCCAGGACCTGGGCCAGGACCGTCGCCTCGGGCTTCCGGGCCGAGGTCCCCTCGATCCCCACCGGCACCCCCCGGGCCGTCCCGACCGCATGGACCTTCGTCCCCTTCCGCCGATGGGAGCCGTCGAAGCCCACGGCTTCCCCCCCCTTTTGGGCCTCCACCGTCGTCGCCTCGACCCCGACCCCCTCCCGCGATAGCCGACCGACCCGGTATCCCCCGTCCGGAAGATGCCGCCACCGCTCCTTCCACACTCCCCGGGCCGGCCCCTCCTTCCGCCGCCGCCAGGCCGTCTTGGATGAACCCTACGCCTTCGGCCTATCCATCCACCGGCATCCCGTCGCCAGGACATCCGGAATCCCGTTGAGCGTCTGGCAGTCGTTGGCTCGGGGCCTCCCCGTCCGGGCCTTCGGAGGGAGCAGGGGCTCGAGGAAAGCCCACTGCTCATCCCTCCGCTCTCGGAATTTCATGCCTCACACTTCTACTCTTGGAAAGCCGGTGATCTGCCAGACAGACGCTCGGTTTCCGGACTGAGGGGTGGGCTGCCCTTGGCGGCCCACCCAGCGAATCTATCTTCTCCCCGCTTATGGCTCAGAAGGCCACAGGGAAAAGGAAGAAAGGGAAGAGCTATCTTTAAAATCGAGTATCTGTCAGCCTTAGGAAAAACAAAAAGCCTTCTGCGATGGGTTCATCGCAGAAGGCTTTTCCAGGTGAGGCGGGTGGGACTCGAACCCACAACCGTCGGCTTAAAAGGCCGCTGCTCTGCCGGTTGAGCTACCGCCCCACTGCGTTTTAATTCTAAGCGGAGCTGCCAGGGGTTGTCAAACGGTGTCCAGCGTAATATCGTCAGGTATGAATCGCCGCGGCGGGCTATCCATCCGTGGGATACCCGTGCGGCGTGGCCCGAACCCAGCCTTTCCACGGGATGGGATGGTAGGGAGAAAAGGAAGCCGTGCGGGGCCCGGGATGTCTCGAACAGGCGGGCCCGAGTTACAGGCCTTCACGCAGCCGGATTCGGATGGAGGCAGCGTGGGCGTGGAGCCCTTCCACCTCGGCCAGCGTGGTGATCACCGGAGCCAGATGGCACAGACCTTCCTCGGTCAGAGCTTCCACTTCGATCTTTTTCACAAATGTATCAACGGAAACCGAGGAGGCGACGCGGGCCCAGGCGCCGGTGGGCAGGGTGTTGTTGGTGCCGGTGGCGTAATCCCCCGCCGCCACAGCGGACCAGGGGCCCAGGAACACGGATCCCGCGTGGCGGATGGAAGGGAGGATCGCCCAGGGATCCCGGGTGTGGATGGCCAGATGTTCCGGCGCGTACGCGTTGCACACCTCGACGGCCGTTTCCATATCGGCGGTCACGATCAGTCCCCCATAGGTCTCCAGCGCCTGGCGGGCGATGGCCCAGCGGGGAAGAGCGGGGCCCTGCCGTTCGATCTCCTGTCGCACGGCGTGGGCCAGCGCTTCCACCGGCGTCACCAGGAGGCATGAGGTCTGGGGATCATGCTCGGCCTGGGCCAGGAGCTCTGCGGCCACCCAGTCCGGGCGCGCCGTCTCATCGGCCAGGACGATCACCTCTGTGGGCCCGGCCAGCATATCGATGGCCACTTCCCCCATCACCAGGGCTTTGGCCGCCAGCACATAGATGTTCCCGGGCCCCACGATCTTATCTACCCTGGGGATCGTCTCTGTGCCGTAGGCCATGGCGGCGATGGCGGCCACCCCGCCCACCAGGAAGAAATCGGTCACCCCCGCGGCGTGGGCCGCCGCCAGGACCGCCGGATGGCGCCCGGCAGGAGGGGTGCAGGCGACGATGCGGCGCACCCCGGCGACCGAGGCCGGGATCCCCAGGGCGTGCACAATGGTCGGATAGACGGCCCGGCCGCCCGGGATGTAGAGCCCGGCCGAATCCAGGGGGCGAACGATCTGCCCGGCGATCACCCCGGGGGCCATCTCCATCAGCCAGATCGGCCGCTCCCGCTGGGCTTTGTGGAACCGCCGGACGGCCTCGGCCTCCCGGCGCAGGGCCTCCCGGACCTCCGGGCGGAGCTCCTCCCAGGCAGCGGCCATCGCCTCCGGGCTCACCCGCCAGCGCTCCGGGGGCCAGTCGACCCCATCGAAGCGCCGCATGTAATCGAGGACCGCGGCATCGCCACGCCGCCGCACGTCCTCCAGAATCGCCTTCACCTCCGGGAGGACCTGCTGGAGATCCGCCCGGGCGCGCATCAGCAGACGCTGTCGGGTCTCTGCACTCAAAGCCTCCCAGCGGTAGATCTCTACAGGCATCTCGCCTCCTCCTATGGGCCATCCTCATGCGGAGTAATTGGACGATCCGGGGCTTCCTCCAAAAATCCCTCGGGCTATGTCAGCCCGCGTCGTTCCGCCAGGACCTCGAGCACCGCATCCCAGCTCAGTCCCCGTGCCACCAGCCCCACAGTCAGCATATATAAAAGATCCGCAGCCTCCTCCAGAGCCCGCCGGTCCGATTGATGGCGTAAGGCGAGGGCGACCTCGATGGCCT
>JAUQQB010000177.1 GCA_030550075.1 Chloroflexota bacterium
CACCGAAGGTGCCCGGCTCGCCCCCAAACCCCCAAGGAGCCAAAACCAAACATCAAATTCAGATGAAGCAGTAGGGACTGAATCGGATCAGGTTCTCAGGATGAGGCTAACCGCATGCCCCATCATGATCAGGGCTGGACGATCCACTTGCCCTGCATGCCAAGTTGCCAGTGAGTCCCTTCGTTTTCAAAACAGCCCATCTCCCACTCCCCGGCTTTATCGCGGGGAACTGTAAAGATGAGCGTGACAGGCTCCTCCCCCGGCTCCAGCGCGACCATGAAACCGTGCGCTTCCTCTTCCATCAACTCTTTGACATCGATCGGCTTCCCACCCCGTTCGGCCTTCACCGGGATGCCCTCAAAGAAATCCTGAGCGAAGCCAGCCGGTCGCCCCTCATGGGTGACCACATTCCGGCCGATCATGAGCTCATGAGGTTCCTTCCCCTTGTTCACCAGGGTCAGCCGGACTTCCTGACCGGCTTTCACCTGGACCTGAGCGGGGTCGAAGCGATATTCCTCCATGGAGAGCGTGATGGATCGAGGGCCTCCTCCGCCTGGGGCACAGGCGCTGAGGAACAGGCCTATCCCAAGGATCATCAGTAAAATTTGACGTGCGAGGATCATAGCCTTTCTTCCGAGTTGGAGATAGAGATAGACGGCCGCCGAAGGCGGCCCCCCGGCTTAGAATCTCTTACGGCCAAAGAGCCCCACGGATGCTCTGAGCAGGCTCACGAGCTATGGGTCTCATGGGCCTCTGGGAAAAGGGGCTGAGTGGCCCAGCGGGCCACCCCCAGGGCGAACAGAAGGACCCCGATTGGAATGAAGAGCCAGTGGGTGACCAGCCCTAAGGCGAAGAGCGTCAGCCCGGCGGCGATGGCCAGCGGCCAGATGCTGGGTGAGGGAAGATGAATGGGCCCCTGCTCCTCTGGAGCATCATCCCTCTCCTTCCGATTATCTCCCTCTATGATCTCCGCCACTGGCCGCGCATGGGGATTCCCGGTATATTTCAGATCCCAGGCTGGCCGGCGGCTGCGGACGGCCGGGATACGGACGAAGTTATAGGGCGGCGGTGGAGAGGGAGTTAGCCATTCCAGCGTGTGGCCGTCCCAGGGGTCTGCTGGGGCCCGCTCGCCGACCGCCAGGCTGCGGGCGATGTTCATAAAGAACACCACAAACCCGAGCGCCAGAATGAAGGCCCCCACGGTGGCCAGCAGGTTCAGCCCTTCCCAGCCCAGGCCGGGGGCATAGGTGTAGATCCGCCGGGGCATTCCGGCCAGGCCCAGGAAGTGCATGGGGAAGAACGTCAGGTTGAAGCCGATGAACTGCAGGGCGAAGTGCAGACGGCCCAGGCGCTCGTCCAGGAAGCGCCCGGTGATCTTCGGGAACCAGTAGTAGATACCGGCCGCGATTGCGAACATCGAGCCGCCGAATAGCGTGTAGTGGAAATGGGCGACCACGAAGTAGGTGTCCGTCACCTGCCAGTCCACCGGGACGGCGGCGAGGAAGAGGCCACTGAGCCCCCCGATGACGAAGAGGGCCACGAAGGCGGCTCCGAAGAGGAAGGGAATTCGGAGGCGCACTGCACCGCCCCAGATGGTAGCGATCCAGTTGAAGACCTTAATCGCAGTGGGCACGGCTACCAGCATGCTGGCAGCGGAGAAGAAGGCGTTCACTATGTCTGGCAACCCCACAGCGAAC
This sequence comes from Chloroflexota bacterium, assembly GCA_030550075.1. Lineage (GTDB taxonomy): Bacteria > Chloroflexota > Anaerolineae > Thermoflexales > Thermoflexaceae > Thermoflexus. Next base: position 1,698 of record JAUQQB010000177.1, read on the forward strand.
ATATGGTGGGCCCACACCGTGAACCCGATGAAACCGATGGCCACGGAGGAATAAGCCACCGCCGTGTAACCGAAGAGGGGCTTGCGGGAGAAGACTGGCAGTGTCTCGGACACGATCCCCATCGCGGGGAGGATCATAATGTAAACCTCGGGGTGACCGAAGAACCAGAAGAGGTGCTGCCAGAGCAAGGGATCCCCGCCCGCCGCTGGGTTGAAGAAATGGGTCCCCAGATGGCGATCCAGGAATAACAAGAAGAGCGCGGCCGAAATACTCGGCATCGCAAAGAGAATGAGGAAGGACGTCACCATGGTGGTCCAGGCGAAGAGGGGCAGGCGGTTCAGGGAAAGACCCGGCGCCCGCAGGAGAAGGATCGTCGATACAAAGTTGATGGAAGAGGTGATGGAGGAAATCCCCAGGAGCTGCAGGCCCAGGATCCAGAAATCGACGCCAACGCCCCCTGAGTAGGTCTTCGCGGTGAGCGGGGCATAGCCGAACCACCCGGCGTCGGGGGCGCCTCCCAGCAGGAAGCTTAGGTTCAGGAAGAGGCCGCCCAACAGGAACATCCAGACGCCGAAGGCGTTGAGCCGGGGATAGGCCATATCCCGGGCCCCGATCATGAGCGGGATTACATAGTTCCCCAGCCCGGCCAGCACCGGCATCACCACCAGGAAGACCATCGTAGTGCCGTGCATTGTCAGGACCTGATTGTAGGCTTCCCCCACCAGGACCCGGTTGTCTGGAACCGCCAGCTGGGTCCGGATCAGAAGAGCCTCCAGGCCGCCGATCAGAGCGAAGAAACCAGCGCCCAGGATATACAGAATCCCAATCCGCTTATGATCCACTGTGGTAAGCCAAGACAGAAGGCCCCGTTCCTCATATACTTGAGGCATCGCTAGGGTCGGACTGGCCATCACCGCCTCCTTCACTTCAAAAACGAAAGATAAGCCACGAGCGCCTGGATCTCTTCAGGGGTCAAGCCCAGACGCGGCATTCGCGAGCCCGGCTTGATCGCCGGTGGGTTATCCAGCCAGCGGGCCATGTTCTCCGGGGTGTTCTCCAGCAAGCCCGCCGCAATCGTTGTCCGGCTGCCGACATGGGTTAAATTCGGCCCCACCTTTCCCTGCGCGGGAGTACCATCAATGGTGTGGCATCCAACGCACGCCTTGCTCATGAAAACCTGGTAGCCCTGTTGCGCCAGGGGTTCGGTTGGCTGGGCCGCCGGCGCCCGCTGCGCCTCCACCCATCGCTGGAACTCGGCTTCCGACACAATGTGGACCCGCAGGCGCATGTTGGCATGGGAGACCCCACACAGCTCCGCGCACTGCCCGTAATAGGTGCCCTCAACGTCCGATTGAAGCCAGAGCACATTCTCCCGACCCGGGATCGCGTCCATCTTCCCGCCCAGCTGGGGCACCCAGAAGCTGTGGATGACGTCCGCAGAGGTCACCGTCGCCCGGATCGGCTGGCCAGCCGGGATCACCAGCTCATTGGCCGTGGTGATCCCCAGGGTCGGATACTGGAACTCCCACCACCACTGATGCCCGATCACTTTTATCGGCATCGCATCGGCGGGCGGAGTGGAGGTCGCCGCCATGGTCCGCCAGGTCATTGCGAAGATCACGGCTAATCCCGCTGCGGTTGCCGTGGTCCACGAAATCTCCAGGGCATTGTTCCCGTGGATTTGTAAGGGGATCCTCTGGGGATCTCGAGCTCGAAATCGGAAGATCACATACAGAAGAAGCAGCTCAACCAGGATGAAAACACCTGCCGTGATCGCGAGGATGAACCAGAACAGCTCCGCCTCTGCCCGTCCTTTCGGAGAGACAGGGGTCAGGATCGAAGGGCCCTGAGCCGCACATCCGGCGAGCCAGCCTCCAAAAATGAGCGCAGGGAGCCAGCCCGCCCATCGTCGGGCTCCTCCTCGCGCCTCGCCATGGGTTCGCGCCATTCATATGCCTCCAAACGCAGGATCCTACGTTAAGGAAAAAGGATTCCAGAGCTCTTGTTAATGATAATCTCATTTATCGAAATGATCAAGCGGAATCGGTGGCCCAGCCTATATTTTTGGATTTATTTATCCATTTTCGTGCTCTGGGAAAGCTCCTTCCTGAAGATATTCCACTGGGGCTCTGGTCAGATTCATTGAGAGGGAAAGATCTGAGATTTGACGAGGTGCTGGACGCTCCATATAATTCGCATGGCTAATTTTTAGCCAGAGTAAAATAATTGTCGACAGGAGTGCCCTGGTGGAAGTGCGTGGATCAATCGGCGAACGGATCCTGGCCCGTCACATCCTGGAGACCCTACATCTGGTGATGCGGAAGATCTGGGCGGAGGTCAAGGGGGAGAGCCAGGAGATGTTCCCCGCTCAATCCTATCGGCTGCTAGGGATGCTGGCGCAGCGTCCATATACCCTGACCGAGTTGGCCAGGGCCCAGGCCGTGCGTCCTTCCACGGTCTCTCGAGCGATTCGGTCCCTCTCTGCGCAGGGCTGGGTGGCCGTGGAACGGGACCCGGCTGACCGACGGCGGGTATGGCTCCGGCTGACTCCGAAGGGGCGAAAAACCCTCCGTCGGCTCCAGCTTCGGGCCACGGCCCGCCTGGGCCGGCGGCTGACCCCCCTGAGCCCGGAGGAGCGGGTCCTGCTTGCCCGGGCCATGGATCTGCTCCGGCGGACTCTGGGAAGCGATATGCGCAGTGAGCGGTAGGAGAGAGCATGTCGAATTCGCTGTTGCGCTCCATTCTCCGCGGTCTTCTGAGCCGCGCAGGGCGCGAGATCATCCTTCCACGGAGGTGGTGATGAACGCCATTGAGGCAGAACGTCTCACCCGACGGTTCGGCGATTTTGTAGCGGTCCGGGAGGTCTCCTTCACCGTGCAGGAAGGAGAGCTCTTTGCCTTCCTGGGCCCCAACGGAGCCGGCAAAACCACGACGATCAATATGCTCTGCACGTTGCTGCGGCCGACCTCCGGCACCGCCCGGGTGGGTGGCTGCGACATCGTGCGGGAGCCCCATGAGGTGCGCCGGCGCATCGGGCTGGTGTTCCAGGACCCCAGCCTGGATGATCGGCTGACCGCCTGGCAGAACCTCCAGTTCCACGCGCGATTGTATGATGTGCCCCGCCGGATCTTCGAGGAACGAGCGAAACGCCTGTTAGAGCTGGTGGAGCTCACCGATCACGCCCATCAGGAGGTGCGCACGTTCTCCGGCGGGATGAAGCGCCGCCTGGAGCTCGCCCGTGGTCTGCTTCACCAGCCCAAAGTCCTCTTCCTGGATGAGCCCACCCTGGGGCTGGACCCCCAGACGCGGCGTCATATCTGGGAATACATCCTCCGCCTGCGGGATACCGAGGGGACGACGGTCTTTTTCACCACCCACTACATGGACGAAGCTGAGTGGGCGGATCGCATCGCCATCATCGATCACGGCCGCATCATCGCCCTGGACACGCCGGATCATCTGAAGGCGATGATCGGCGGGGATGTGATCCTGATGCGAACCAGCGATGATGCCCGGGCCGCGGCCCGCCTTCAGGAAGCCATGGCGCTGGAGTCCCGCCTGACGGAGGAAGGGGTGCTGATCGAAGCCGCGCGGGGGGATCAGCTGATCCCCCGCCTGCTGGGGGTCCTGCAGAACGGCCTGGAGCCCCCGTTGATTGTCCACAGCATCAGCCTGCGACGGCCCAGCCTGGAGGATGTGTTCATCAAGCTGACCGGCCGCGCTATCCGCGAGGAGGAGGCCTCGCCGCTGGAGATGATGCGCCTGCGCCATCGACTCTGGAGCCGGAGGTGAAGAGGATATGGCATTCCTCAAGACGGTTTACACGATCTGGTATCGTGATCTGTTGCGCTTCCTTCGCGATCGAACCCGTATCGTGAGCTCCCTGGGCCAGCCCCTGCTCTTCCTGATCGTGTTCGGCAACGGCCTGGCTCCCGCGGTAGCCGCCGGGATGGGTGGGGTGGACTTCCGGACCTTCCTCTTCCCGGGCATCCTGAGCATGGCCGTGCTCTTCACCGCGGTCTTCTCGGCGGTCTCGATTGTATGGGATCGAGAGTTCGGGTTTTTGAAGGAAGTGCTGGTCGCGCCGGTATCCCGGGCCGCGGTCGCCCTGGGCAAGGTGGCCGGGGGCAGCACCACCGCGCTGATCCAGGGGCTTCTCATCATGCTTCTGGCCCCGCTGGTGGGCGTGCAATTCAGCATCCCCCAGATCCTCACCCTGATCGTGATGATGATCCTGGTGGCCGCCACGATGACCTCCTTCGGGATCCTGATCGCCGCCCGCATGCGCTCGATGGAAGGCTTCCACATGATGATGAACTTCCTGCTGATGCCCATGTTTTTTGTGAGCGGTGCCTTCTTCCCGCTGCGGCAGGTTCCCCTCTGGATGGAATGGCTGGCCCGGGTGGATCCGGTGACCTACGGGGTGGATGCCATGCGCCAAACGGCTCTTCGGGGAATCCTTCCGGAGCC
>JAUQQB010000178.1 GCA_030550075.1 Chloroflexota bacterium
GCCGGGCGGATTGGATTAAGCGGGGCGCGAACGGCGCTGGAGGCCACCCGCCGGGCCTGGCTGGCGCTGCAACGGAACGCCAATGCGCGCCTGGCGCTGGAGACGATGTTCCTGGATTGGCCGCATTGCTGAGCAAACGGGCGAGCAGGCGCAGAGGGGTGAAGAAAGGTTTCAACTAACATCGCTACCTCAAAAATCTCATTGCTGCTTGTATTGTCCTTGTTGTCCACTCTGGTGCCGGGGCCGACGGCTCCTTCCAGCACTCGCCAGGCAGCTCCGGCCGGATCGCAGACTTTCACCCTCCGATACCGTAACTTCAGGTCGCGGCCTTCATCAGTCCTCTGCCCACCCCGCCGGTTCCCGAACCGGTGCCGACGCCTGGCTTGACCGTGCGGGTTGAGCCGATCGGCGTCGCGCCGGGCGAGGTGAGCACCCTCACCGTGCGGCTAAATAACCCCACCGGGATGACACTGACCGGCGTCTCTGTTCACGCCGCTCTGCCGGATGCTGTGCGCGATATTCCCAACCAGCCCAGCTGGGCCTACGACGCGCGAGAGAAGCGCTTGCGCGCAGAGGTGGGCACACTGACCGCTGGGGCTAACGTCACGCTGACCCTGGCCTTACGCGCCGTCGGGCCGGCGGATACGCTATCGCCGGTCACCTTCGAGGCGGTCTCCGGTGAGGCGCGGGCGACAGCGACAGCGGAAGTGTGGATCGTGCAACCAGGGCGGGCACGGGTCACCCCGGAGGCCGGCGGGTTGCTGCTCTCCCCGGACCGTCGAGCCTGGGTGCGCTTTCCGGCCGGAGGGGTTAGGGGGCCCATCGAAGTAGGGTGGAAGGAGGTGAAGGAACTTCCCGCCCTTCTGCCCTATGGCCTGGGACAGGCGTTCGCGGTGCGGGGGCTGGTTCCCACTAACCCTCTCCCCAATGCCGGGGGGAGAGGGATAAGGGGTTTCCAGATGCGAGGGAGAAAGGGACGCCGCATCCCGATCCAGCGCCCCCTGTCGCCGGGCCAATTGTCGATGGGGGATGGGGACGCTGCGGAACGACCGCCCGCTCCTTCCGGGCCCGGTGGGCCGGGAATCCGGTCCGATTCGCTGGAGGGTTGGTGAAAATCCCCGGCCGGCTACTATCCCGCCTCCTTCACCAGAAGGGGTTGGCGTGCCTCAGTGCCCCAGTTCGGACGCTGAGGCTTTGCGAGGTTGCCAGACCAGCCGGACCCTTCGAAACCGGCTCAGGCGCTCATGGGCAGCCTCCTGGAGAGGACGCAGGTGGGGAGCCCGAACCCGGAAGATCCCCTGAAGCTGGGACAGGACCAGCCGGCTATCTCCCCGGATCTCCAGGGTGAAGTGGGAAGGATCCTTCCCGGCTTTCTGGATCCGGCTGATCAGGTCGTCCAGGGCAGCGATCAGCGTCCGGTATTCCGCCTCATTGTTGGTCATCACTTCCTCGAAGCTCAGACGGCGCAGGTCCTCGCGCCCATCCCGGGTTCGGAGGATGTAGGAGCCGTAACCAGGACCGGGGTTCCCCCGGCTTCCCCCGTCGAAGATAATCACATAATCTGGGGTTGAGGATCGCGGCATTGCGACCTCTCCAGCAAAGGATAGGGGTAGGCAGCGACAGGGAATGGCCCCTGCCTATCCCCTTTTTATGCATAGCTGCTCTGTTGCCAGCTGAGGATCTGATTTACCCTCTTCCCACGCTGTTTCACAGTGTGGGAAGGGGTAAACGCGAAATCCGAGCAAGCGCCACCAGGAGTGCAACCGAGCAATGCATGGTTCATACATAAGGAGGCAGCCAGGGCTGCCTCTTCTCCCCAAAAAGCTCCCATTCGGTAAGTAGCAGGTTGTGCGATTTTAAGCAATCCATCGCGATCGGGATTATGATGAATAGCACGACAGGCTTCTCCTCTGCCCGGTTCCAATCCTTGGGAACAGGTTAGAGGGAACGGACGACTTTGTCTGTTCGAAATTATGCGGTTGAGCCCCTCCGGGGAGGGTAAGCCGAACGCCTCTGGCGTGCGGCTTAGCCCGGAAAAATAAAGCGGGGAGAAGCCTCTCGACCTCCTCCGGATAAAGGACAACGCGTAAACATATTAAAACCCATGCCTTCAGGAGTGCCCATGGCGCGTCGCGAACGACCGGAGATGGCGGTCTTCATCGATTTCGAAAACATCGCCACGGCGGCGGAAAGCCGTTATTACACCCTGGATTTAAATCGCCTGTTTACAGAGCTCGGACGACGGGGACGGCTGGTTCTGAAGCGCGCCTACGCAGACTGGTCCCGTTTCACCAAATATCGGGATGAGCTGCTCCGGCACGGGGTCGATCTGGTTCAGATTTATTCCTATGGCCACAAGCTTGCCCGCAATCGGGCCGATGTCCGCATGGCCATCGATGCGATCGAGACCCTGTTCACCCGGCCGGAGGTTCAGATGTTCGCGATCATCTCGGGGGATAGCGATTTTTCCAGTTTGATCACTCGCCTCCGGGAACATGGCCGGTTCGTGATCGGCGTGGGCGTGCAGGGGGCGACCAGCGATCTGATTCCCGCATTGTGTGATGAATTTATCTATTACGACACCCTGATCGCCCCGGAGGCCGAAGCCGTGCCACCACCCCCTATGTCAGCTCCAGAACCCTCGCTTCCTGCTCCAGCCCCAGAGATCATGGGGGTCGCTGAACGTTACCGTCGCTATCTCCAGGACTGGGGGTTCGTGCTGCTGGAGCCCACGATCCGTCGGATGGGGTTGACCCGGCTCTTCGAGACCCTGCGGGCTGGGGTTGCCGAGCTCACCCTGGCCCGGTGGCTGGAGCGAACGAACTGGGAGGGTCTGGAGATCGAGGCTGGCGGCCGCCAGGAGCTTGGATGGCTGTTGCTTCTAGGGCCCGGGCTCTCCTTCGGGTCTCTTCCGGCTTCGTTCTATACCCCAATCCAGGGGGTGCGGGTCGCGGGCCTGAAGCGGTTTATCGAAGCGGCAGAGAGCGGGCTGATTCGATTTCTGGGTCTGGCGAACTGGCCGCTGGAACCAGAGGCGCTGGCTTTCCTTCTCGGACTTCCCGTGATGGAAGTGGAATCCATGCTTCGTGGGATGGTTCGAGAGAGCTTGCTGGCGGCGGAAAATGAGACCTTCCGCTGGATCCCGCATGAAAATCCGTTGCAGGGTCCGGTGTTCGAAATCCTGCGCGCGGATCTGGCCGGGGTGACTTATCCCTCGGGGATCACACCATCGCTGGGGGATGCGCGGGCGCTGTTCGAGGAAGGGATGAGCTACCGGCGGGATCGGAACTTCCCAATGGCGCTGGAACGCTTCCGGCTGGCCTTGCGCATGACCCTGGATCTGTGGGAGACACGCACCCCTGGAGTCGGACCCTATGAGATCCGCTGGCGAGCGGCCAGCTACTGCTCCGTGCGGGCCGGGGAGCTCTTCAATAACCGACGCGATTTTGCGGGTTCCCTGCCTTACTATTACGCCTTCATCGCCCTGATGATCCCAGGGGACCCGGTTTGGGAAAAGCTCCGTGGCCTGGTGGATTTCATGCTCCATTACGCGTTGTCGGCTTTCTTTGAGAATCAGGTCCCGGTGACCTCCGGGCCTTTCGCCCGACGCCTGTTAGAGCTCTTTCATGATCCGGAGCCCATCCATGCGGAGCGGATCCGCGAGTGGGTGGCTCAGTTGGCCCGATTGAATCCAGCTATCCCCGGATGGCTGCTGGAACAGTTGGTAGGGGTGGAGGCGGGAGAGGAACAGAAGGAGGCGCTGGAAATTTTTCTGCGTGGGCAGATGCAGGGGGCCTTTCTGGCCTCCATGGGATAGAGGAGGGGGAATTTCCGTGGGCATGGGGGCGCACTTTTGGCATGCCCCCCAAACTTTAATTTCTCCTCGAGGCAATCGCAATGTTCACCCGCTGGTTTGGGAGGGCGCTCGCACTCATCGGATTCATGATGCTGATCCAGAGCTTGGTCTGGATGAGCTATGAGATTGGGACAAACTGGCAACCGAGAGACCCCATGGGTCCGCTCAATGGGATAGGGGAGCCTCTGCCTACTATATCTTCATCTTTAGAACCTTCAGAGACCGTGCCTGCTGTTCAGCCTACCGCGACGGCGACTTCCACTCCTGCCCCTACTTCTACCCCTTTGCCGCCTACATCGACGCCTACCCCGGCCTTCCCGACCCGATGGGCGGTCACACCCACCCCTCGGCCGGGGGTCTCTCCGGGAGGTCTGGAGGGGATTCCGGATCCCCGTCCACTTCTTTCCTTTCCACCCAGGCGTGTGAACTTGCTGTTACTGGGAAGCGATCGACGGCCGGGGGAACGCATTGGACGAACGGACACGATCATCCTTGCCTCTATTGATCCTGATGAGCCCTCCGTGCGGTTGCTCAGCATCCCGCGGGATCTGTGGGTCTATATACCGGGCTGGGGGTTTCATAAGATCAACACCGCCTATGTCCATGGAGAGCTGGCCCGCTATCCCGGCGGAGGCTATGGTCTGCTTCAGGATACGCTTCGCTATAATCTGGGGCTTGCGGTTCACGGCTATGCCCTGGTGGATTTCGAGGGGATGCGAACGATCATTGACACCCTGGGGGGCGTGGATGTAAACGTGCGGTGTCCGCTGTATGATGTGTTTCCGGATCCCGACAACCCGACGATCACCGGGACGCTATCGTTGCCCACGCCGGGCAGATATCACCTGGATGGCAAGCAGGCCCTGTGGTATATGCGATCCCGGCATTCGACCGGCGATTTCGACCGTTCGCGCCGTCAGCAGCAGGTGCTGGAAGGGTTGCTGGACCAGCTGAAGGGCGGTGGGTGGCTTTTGCGCATCCCCTCGTTATGGTCCGGGATTCGCCAGACGGTGCAAACGGATCTGGGGCTGGATGAGGTGCTCTGGCTGGCCTCCATCGGGCTGCGTCTGGATCGAAGCCGTATCGCCCGTGGATGGCTGCATCCGGTTGTGACCCCCACGATGATTTCTACAACTACAGAGAGTGAGTTGTTTATCTATCTACCGACGGAACAGACTTATTCATACCTGGAGCGATTTCTGTTAGGCCCATTGCCGTCGAGGGCTTCGCCCATCGCGCGGGTTGAGATCATCAACGCCAGCGGGAATCCCCTCTATGGAGAGATGGCGGCGGAGATCCTGCGGGAGGCGGGCTTTGAGGCTGTCCGGATGGTAGAGGCTATACCAGATGGGCGGCCCACCCGGGTGGTCGCCATGAGCGCCGCAGGATCTTCTTCAACCACCCAGGCGCTCCTGCGGGCTTTTCGGCTCCCGGCCTCTCGTCTGGAGGTATCCCCGGAGCCGGGCGCGGAAGCGCCATATCGCATCTGGTTGGGCGCGGATTTCAATCCCTGCGTGCGGTAATTCCACCCCGAATTTAAAACCTTGTCAGAGCGTAGATGCCCGTGCATCTCAAAGAGCTGGAGCTTCACGGCTTTAAGAGTTTTGCGGATCCGATCCGCCTGGAGTTCCCGGGGCCGGTGACCGCGATTGTGGGCCCCAACGGGAGCGGTAAGAGCAATATCGCGGAGGCCATCCGCTGGGTCCTGGGGGAGCAAAGCCTCTCCACCCTTCGAGCCCGCCGGGGCGAGGATCTGATCTTCGCTGGCAGCGATCAGCGACCCCGCGCGGGGATGGCGGAGGTCACCCTGATCTTCGACAACTCCGATGGGGAGCTCCCGGTGGAATTCACGGAGGTCGCCCTCACCCGCCGGGTTTACCGGGATGGGGAAGGCGAATATCTTCTAAATGGGAACCGGGTTCGCCTGCGCGACATCCAGGAGCTCCTGGGATCCACCCCGCTAGCCCGACGGACTTACACCGTGATCGGACAAGGGGTGGTGGATGAGGTGCTCCGGATGCGGCCGGAGGAGCGCCGGGCGCTGTTCGAGGAGGCGGCCGGGATCGCCCTTTACCGGATGAAGCGGGAGGAGGCGCTGCGCCGTCTGGAGGCCACCCGGCAGAACCTGACGCGGGCCCGGGATCTGCTGGCAGAGATGACGCCGCGGCTGAACAGTCTTCGCCGTCAGGCTGAGCGTGCGCGCCAGTATGAGGAGCTCCTTTCCCAGCTCAAAACGCGCTGGCGGCAGTGGGCCGCCCGCCGGATGGCCCAGCTGCGTCAGGGCCTGGAGGCGGCTCAGGCTGCCCTGGCC
>JAUQQB010000179.1 GCA_030550075.1 Chloroflexota bacterium
CGCGCCCTCTGGCTACCCAATTTCCTGAATTCCCCTCCTCACCAGCCAGAAGGCCGTGGGGAGGGGGAAAGGGGTGAGGACCCCAGGCCCATCGGCTTCTGCCCTCTCCCTTCAGGCCATCCCGAAAAGGAGAGGCGAGAAAGGGGGGGTGGGGCAAAAAGCGGATCCGTCATACGGTGAACACTACCCCATCGGTTTTTGCGACGACCTCCCGTTGCTGCCGCCAAAACCGATCACGCGAACACCCTCGGTCCTCAACGAGCAGCTCCTTGCCAGAAGAGGAGAAGAATCCCTGTGACTACCAGAACCCATAACCACATCACCGCAGGGTGACTCAGAAACTCCAGAACTTGCTGCAGGGCTCCAGCAGGATGGGAAATAAGCCGCGTGAGGCCTTCATACATCCAATCTAATGACAGAAACGGACGCACTCGCGCCCATCCTCGGGCTACTGCATGCACTTTCTCCCCTTGCCATTGCAATCCCAGCCCTAACCCAAGGACCGCCAGCAGAGGGAGCCGAAAAGTTAGCAGAACGTCCTGCCAAGCTCCGAAAACCGCTCCCAGTCCGATCAGCGCGGCCACTCCCAGCGCCAGCCCCAGACCGTATAGGGCCCGCCAAATCGGTTCCATTGGCAGAGGTTCTTCCGCTGTCCGTTGCCAGCCTCGCAATAAAGCGCCTATCAGCAACGCGGAGGGCAAAATCAAAAAGGGCCATGCCCAAAAAGGCCAGGCGCCAAAGAGCGCGGTGGCCACCCGCATGCCGGGCGTAAGAGGAAGCCCGGCCATCGTGAGGATCGCCATGAGGGCCGGCAATCCCCAGAGGGAAGTTCGGTCAAAGGGGCGTCCGGCGAAGATCAGGGCGAAGCAAATCGGCCACAGGATCGCCGCAAGCGGGGCGACATTCGGATGGGCCAGCCCGGCCAGTGCCCACCAGGCGGCGCTCCCCCAGGCTGCTTCCACTAACCCCGCCCGCGGATCCGGCTCCGCCCAGGCCCATAGTCCGCCCAGCAGGGCCGTCAGACCCAATGCCACAGCCAAACCAGGCATCCCCGGCCATCCCTGAATCATTAGCGCGAGGTGAGCCCATAGCATGAGCCCCACAGAGGTAGGAAGCACATAGAGAAGGGCAGCGCGGTCGACCTCATCCGCCAGCTCAGGAGGGCGCCCTACATGGAATGGATAAATATCCAGACGGATGAGGGCGGCCAGCAACAGGATGGGAAGAGCGGTTGTTCCTGCCATGCGGCTCCAGAACAGGCTGTCGCCGGAACGCCAGCTCTGCCAAGCAGCGGCCCAGAGGCTCAGGAGGGCCATCCCGTTGACCAGGCCTGCCAGGACCGCCCGATCGACAACAGCCTGGCCCCGGCGGATGAGAAGGAGGGCCAGGAACATCGCATCCAGCATCGCCCATGTCATGAGGAGAGTGAAGAGGTCGGCCGCCAGCGCGGCCCCAGTGGCCGCGATCACCATCCCAAGGGCCAGCGCTCGGGGCCATCCCCGACCCTGGCCTGGATAAGCCACCCACATCCAGGCCACCAGGAACCCGGCAAGCAGAACCCCCAGGCCCTGCCCCCAGGCGGATGGAGTGAGTCGGAAAACCCAGGCCGTTTGAAATACGGAGAACGGCCGTTCCAGGCGAAGGACCACCTCCTGGGGAGGCTCGCGCCAGGCGGCCAGCCAGAGCCCCAGTGCCCCGGCCAGCGCGATGCCCATCGCCAGGCTGGTTCCCCGCAGGCTGGAAAGCCGTCGCCCCACCCCTACTCCGAGGATCCCTCCACTCAACGCAAGCCACGCCAGGATCATCCATTCCATTCGGAAACCCCTCTCCAACAGGGCATTGTCCAATTTTGTTAGGACTCACGCAGTTGGGCTTTGTATAGGAGGGGTTGAGGGGCCCCTCTCCTCCCGCCTTTCTCTCCTCGCGGCCGAAAGGCCGCGGAGGGAGAACGTTTATTTTCAGGCTGGGACAGGTGCCTTGGCGCCCATCCCAGCCTGGAGAACCCGTAGGACAATTGCAAGCAGTTATCCTACGGGTTCGTTATGGGCCCTTCATCACCAATGGAAGCCAGAGCCGCCGATCCAGGGCCAGCTCCTTGATCCAGACCAGCCGATTATCGCCCTCGTGGCTCAGGACGGCAAGGCCGGTCACCGGGTCAAACACCATATCCCGTGGGAAGATCCCAGTGGTCAGGATCCTGCGAATCGCCAGACCATCCAGGGCCGCCACCTGAACGTCCCCTGCCACATACGCCAGATGGCTCCGGGGGCTAACCCAGATGCGCCGCGGCTCGAAAGGAAGGGAGACTGTGAAGACCACTTCGGTCCCGTTCAACACAGCGACCTGCTGGGTCCCGCTCAACGCAGCATAGACCCACCCCGTTTGTGGATCCGCCGCCAGCGCGATGGGCACACCGGCTGTGATTCGACTCGCCACTCGGGTGGGACCCCGAAACATCCACAATGTGCCGGTGGCCCCGACCCCGGAGCCCACATAGGCCAGGCCGTTCACGGGTTGCACCGCCAGGGCACGAGGCGGGTAAACTTCCCCAACCGTGGTTAGCCAGAAAGACGCCGTGATCGGTGTGGTCAGAGAGAAGACCGCCAGCTGGTATGAACTCAGGACGTAGAGATAGTTTTGCTCCGAATCCCAGGCGATTTCCTGAACCGGCCCCCAGAACAGCGAGCCTCCGGACGATCCGATGGGCAGAGCACTCACGGTGGTTCCGGTGATCACCAGGATCCTGGGCGAATAGATCTCCCCTCCCCCTCCCCAGATCACCCCATGGGAGGGGTCTGCGGCCAGGACATTCAGGGACCCTTCCAGCGTTTGCGTCACCCATTCACTGCCCTGAAGGATCCAAAGCAACAAGAACCCGGGGTGGCCCACATAGATCCATCCCGTCCCCGGGTCCACGGCCATCCAGCGCTCCCGTGGCAACTGAATGGGATGAACGCTCCATGGGGAAAGGCGGGAGGTGGTGAGCACTTCAGTCCCGGAAAGCACGTAGAAGAATCCCTCGTAGGGGTTTAAGGCATAAAGCCGCCTCCCATCGGGGGAGAAGGCCAGGGAACTCAGGCCGAAGCCATCGAGATACCCTGTGACCGGAAGCGAACGGCTCAGCACCCAGAGCGCGGAGGGGGGCGCTTCGCCTTCCACGTAACTACTTCCCCATCCGCTCACATACGTCCATTGATTCGGTTGCGCGGCGATGAGGCGGGGGCGCACAGGCATGGTGACGATGCTCAACAGCGAGAGGTCCCGAGAAAAGACATGGATCTCCTGGCTGAAGAAGGCCCCGGCCACGATCTCCCCAGAGCCCGGGATCACCGAGATCGGATTGTAGCCATGGGGGAAGGGGATCCGGGCGATCACCTCCGTCCGCGAGAGCGCGGTGAGGTGATCCGGGGACAAATGAGTCATGTAGGCCCGTTCACTACCGGGATCCACCGCGATCTGGTAAGTCTCCGTCACCGGGAGGGTGGCGCTCACGTGGCGGCCGTTGAGGATCTTCAGCTCGTTTTGCGCCGCCGCATAGGTCAAGCGGGTGTAAGGATGATACCGGATATCATGCAACGGCCCATTGGTAGGGGTGGAAACAACTCGTTCAGTTCCGCTCAGGATCCAGAGCATATAGGTGCCGGTGTAAACTCCCAGATACAAATCCCCGCTCTCCGGGTGTGGGGTTAAAAAGGAAGCCTGAGGAGCAGATATGGCGGTCAAAACGGTGGTTTCGCTCAGGACCGCTAAATGGGTGGATATTGGTGGCCATGGAGCGGCCTGCATAGTCACATAGAGGAGCCGGGTCCGAGGATGTACAACCAGCCCCGTCACCGTATAGGGGAGCGTCACCTGCGCCACAGGCGTTGTCCCGCTCATGATGAGCACTGATCGGCCTTCCGCCGCGAACCAGCGCCCGGTCTGCGCATTGAAGTCAAGAGCGCATAAGCCGGGACGGATCTCGCGGAGCTCCGTGCCCCGGAAGATCGTCATCCCACCCTTCCGGCAGACCCATACATCCCCGGAGATGGGATGGACTCTGGCCATCCCCGGGAATATGCCCGGCCCAGGATCCAGGAACCGCTCTTCGATGGGGACAGGAACCATCGGATTGGAGAGAGCAGTGATCGAAACCGAAGTCGGCGCGGCCCGGGTGGGTTGAAGCCCAATAAGGGCGATGAGCACCAGAAAGCCGCCAGCGCTCAGGCTGCCTACGAGGAAAGAACGCATAGGAATACCTCCAATGGAAGAATTTCATTCGGCGGACGTGATGACAGAAGCATCCTCGGGCTCCGATGCAACCGGGGAAGGAACTCAGGATCCATCGGAGCCCGCCTTCTTCCCGAAATGCTGAGTTAAACTCGATAGGGAGAAGCCTATTGCCAGGATGCCTGCCATGCCCAAACGGATTGCAATCATTGCTCATGACGGGAAGAAGGGAGAACTCGTCGAGTGGGCCCAGCGCGAGCGCGAGCACCTGGCCCGCCATCACCTGGTGGCGACGGCCACTACCGGACGCACCCTCCAGGAAGCCCTGGGCATGGAGGTGGCCTGTGTGCGCTCCGGCCCCCAGGGCGGGGACGCCCAGATCGCGGCGATGGTGGTGGAAGGACGCATCGACGCGGTGATCTTCCTGGTGGATCCCCTTTATGCACATCCCCACGAGCCGGACATCCGCACGGTGATGCGGCTATGTAACGTTCATAACATTCCGCTGGCCACCAACTTAGCTACTGCCTCGATGGTCCTCCGGGGCCTGGAGGAAGAATGAGCCGATACCGCCGTTGGCTGTTCTGGTTGCTCCTCGATCTCATGGCCCTGGCCGCCCTGGTATGGATCGATCGCTCGCTGGGGACCAACCGCCCGCTCGCCCGTGAGAGCCCATTCCTCTCGCCGACCCCTTCCGCTGATGATTATACCCGGCAGGCGGAAGCCGCCTATTGGGCGGGGGATCTCCAGCGGGCGGAGGAACGCTATCGCCTGGCCCTTTCCATGGAGCCTGAGAATCCTGCTCGCTATCCACCCTTCGTTCGACTTCTGGCCTTCAGCAACCGCCTGGACGAAGCAGCCGTCTGGATGGAACGGGGCCGTCGGCTGGCCCCTGAGGATCCGACCATCCTGGGGATGGCTGCTCTGATCCTGGACTGGCAGGGAAAGATCCCGGAGGCCATCCAAGCGGGGGAACGGGCCATCGCCCAGGCGCCGGAGTCCGGTCCCCTTTACGCCTATCTGGCGGAAGCTTACGCGGATGCTCACCGCCCGCAGGCCGCTCTCGCGGCCGCCCAGAAAGCCCTGGCCCTGGATCCGGAGCATCCAGACGCCCACCGCGCCCTGGGCTATGTGTATGAGACCCTGGGACGATATGCGGAGGCGATGGCCGCCTATCGGGAGGCCCTGGCCCGGGATCCCAATATGGTGATCGTTTGGATGGCCCTGGGGCGTAACGCCATGGTCCTTGGTCAAACGGCTGTCGCCCTTGAAGCGTTCCAGCGAGCCGCGACGCTTCGACCGGATGATCCACGAGTCCTGGATGAGCTGGGCTGGCTCTATTACAACCTGGGGCGTCTGGAGGATGCGCAACAGATCCTGGAGAAAGCACGGGAGCATGGCCCTGAGGACTGGCGGATCCTTTATCATCTGGGGGTCACCCTGTATGCCCGCCGCCGATACGAAGAGGTGGTTCAGGAGGAACATCTCCCCCAGGGGATCACCCGGCTTCGGGAGGTCTTACAGCAAGAAGGAAAGACATGCACCCCGGAAACCTTAAGCGCGGAGCCCCGTTGCGCCCGGCTGGTGGAGATGGCTTATATCCTTGGGCTCGCACAGTATTACCTGGGGAATTGCAAAGCCGCTCGCCCCTGGTTCGAGCTCGCGCTTTCGATCTCCCCTCAGGAGGAGAACGCATTAAAAGGACTTCGGTTATGCGAGGAAGGCTCCGGGCCGCCATAACCGGAACCATCTACAACTTTTATGGAGTCTCGCGGTGTGAAAGAAACGCCTGGAAGCGGTGGATGCTGGAGCGAGACCCGGCCCCTTGCGGTAGGTTTTTGGATTTTCGGGTAACTACCTACCCTGTAAGTGGGGAAGGGCCCCACCCCCCTTTATCCCCCCTCCCCATGGCCCAAAGGGCCGTGGGGAGGGGGGATAAAAAATATTTTGG
>JAUQQB010000180.1 GCA_030550075.1 Chloroflexota bacterium
ACGGCCCAAAGGGCCGTGGGGAGGGGGGATAAAGGGGGGTGGGGCCATTGGCCCACACCCTCTTATATCCTCAAAACAAATCTGGACGAAGCAGTAGTAGGGCACGAAGCGAAGCGAAGTGCCCGCTATAAGCGTTTCTCAAAAAAGAATGGGCACTCACGAGCCTGCCTCCGGCCCGTGAGCGCCCATCGGGAGGTTCTCACGCCGCCCGGGCCCGGGCGGGCTCCTCCGCGCGCTCGAAAACCAGGCGGCCGTCCCGCAGATCCACGCGGATGGTATCTCCTTCGCGGAACGTGCTCTTCAGGATCTCTATCGATAGCGGGTCGGCCAGCTCGCGCTGGATGGCCCGCTTCAACGGCCGGGCGCCGTAGACCGGATCATAACCCACCGAGGCCAGATACTGCCGGGCTTCCTCCGTGACCTCCAGCCCCATGCGCCGCTCGGCGAGCATCGCCCGCAGCCACCGCAGCTGGATGTTCACGATCTGGAGCAGATGCTCCATCGTGAGTGGGTGGAAGATCACGATCTCATCGATCCGGTTCAGGAACTCGGGCCGGAAATGCTGGTCCAGGGCGCTGAGGACCAGCTGGCGCATCTTATACTCATCCTGCCCGGCCATCTCCTTGATCCACTGGCTGCCGATGTTGCTAGTCATGATCATGATCGTGTTCTTGAAGTCCACCGTGCGGCCCCTGCCGTCGGTGAGCCGGCCGTCGTCGAACACCTGGAGCAGGACGTTGAAGACCTCGGGATGGGCCTTCTCGATCTCGTCGAAGAGCACGACGGTGTAAGGCCGGCGCCGCACGGCCTCGGTCAGCTGGCCGCCCTCCTCATAGCCTACGTAGCCGGGCGGGGCGCCGATCAGCCGGCTGACGGTGTGCTTCTCCTGGTATTCGGTCATATCGAGGCGGACCAGCGCCCGCTCGTCGTCGAAGAGGGCTTCCGCCAGGGCCTTGGCCAGTTCGGTCTTCCCCACGCCCGTCGGGCCCAGGAAGAGGAAGACCCCGATGGGCCGGTTCGGATCCTTGAGGCCGGCCCGGGCGCGGCGCACGGCGTTGGCCACCGCCCGCACGGCCTCCTCCTGGCCCACCACCCGCTCGTGGAGCCGATCCTCCAGGTGCAGCAGCTTCTCCATCTCGCCTTCCATCAGGCGGACCACCGGGATGCCCGTCCAGGCGGCCACCACCCGGGCGATGTCCTCGGCGTCCACTTCTTCCTTGAGCAAGCGCTTGCCCCGGCTCAGGGCATTCAATTCCTCCTCCGCCCTCCGCAGCTGCCGCTCCAGGTCCGGCAGGACGCCGTAGCGCAATCGGGCGGCTTCCTCATAGTCCAGCCGGCGCTCGGCCATCTCGATCCGATGCTGGGTCTGCTGGATCTGTTCCTTCATTTCCCGGACTTTCTGGATGACGTCCTTCTCCCGCTCCCACTGGATGCGCAGTGCATCCGCCTGTTCCCGCAACTCCGCGATCTCCCGCTCGATAGCCATTAGACGTTCCCGGCTGGCCTCGTCGCGCTCCTTCTTCAGGGCCTCCCGCTCGATCTCCAGCTGCAGGATCCGGCGGTCCAGCTCGTCGAGCTCCGTCGGCTTGGAGTCCATCTCCATCCGCAGGCGGGCGGCCGCCTCATCGATCAGGTCGATGGCCTTGTCCGGCAGCCGGCGGTCCGGGATATAGCGGTGGCTCAGGGTGGCGGCGGCGATCACCGCCGCGTCGGTGATACGCACGCCGTGGTGGACCTCGTAACGCTCCTTGAGCCCCCGCAGGATGCTGATGGTCTCCTCCACCGAGGGCTCATCGACATAGACAGGCTGGAAGCGGCGCTCCAGGGCGGGATCCTTCTCGATATACTGGCGGTATTCGTCCAGGGTGGTGGCGCCGATGCAGTGCAGCTCGCCGCGGGCCAGCATCGGCTTGAGGATGTTCGCCGCGTCCATCGGCGCTCCCTCCGCCCGACCGGCACCTACCACCGTGTGGATCTCATCGATGAACAGGATGATCTCGCCCTGGGCGTCGGTGACTTCTTTCAGGACGGCCTTCAGGCGTTCCTCGAACTCGCCCCGGTATTTGGCCCCGGCCACCAGCGCGCCCAGATCCAGCTGCACGAGGCGCTTGTTCTTCAGGCCTTCCGGGACGTCGCCGCGGACGATGCGCTGGGCCAGGCCCTCGACGATGGCCGTCTTGCCCACGCCGGCGTCGCCCACCAGCACCGGGTTGTTCTTGGTCCGGCGGGAGAGGATCTGGATCACCCGGCGGATCTCCTCATCGCGCCCGATGACCGGATCCAGCTTCCCCTGCCGGGCCAGCGCCGTGAGGTCTCGCCCGTATTTCTCCAGGGCCTGATAGGTGGCCTCCGGCGTGGGGGAAGTCACCCGGTGGGCGCCGCGGACGGCCGCGAGGGCGCGCATGATCGCATCGCGGGTCAGGCCTCGCCGCCGTAGCACGGCGCCGGCCGTTCCGTCCACCCGGTCGGCCATCGCCAGGAGCAGGTGCTCCGTGCTGACATAGTCATCCCGCATCGCCTGGGCCTCCCGCTGGGCCTGGCGGAGGGTTTCCGCCGTGGAACGGGAAAGGCCCACCTCGCCGGCGCCGTAGACCTTTGGGCGGCCGGCCAGATGGCGCTCCAGCTCCTCGATCATCTCCTGAGGATCGGCCCCAGCCTTGCGCACCACCTGCGGCACCACGCCGTCGGATTGGCGCAGCAACGAAATCAGCAGGTGCTCGTTCTCAATGGCCGGGTGCCGGTATTCTTCCGCCAATCGCTGAGCTTCCAGTAAAGCTTCCTGAGCTTTCTCCGTATACCGGTTCAGGTTCATCGCCTCCTCCCCTCATCCAATTGAAACAAGGGATAGCAGGTGCTGCTCGCTTTCCTCATCCGGGAAATACTTTACGAGGGAGGCATCAGAGGGAAATTAGAGGCCAATTAACGCTCCATTAGTGCTCTAATGCCAGTCCGGACTGTCTATTCGTCACCATTCCGCTTGGCCCCCTTCGGTTCGGAGCTCCTGCGAGGAGGCGGAAGGGCCTCACCCCCCTTTCTCCCCCCTCCCCACGGCCCAGAGGGCCGTGGAGAGGGGGGATGAAAAATATTCAAAAAAGCCCTCAGGAGAAAACCCGCGTGAAACACCCATATTCGTATGGCGTGGCGTGAGAATGGCGGAATCGTTACGTCTATTCGATGGAGCCAGTGGGTCTACAAATCTGGAGCCACCAAAGGGAAGGGGTCTATTTCTCCGTGATTTCTGTCACGAATTGAGACGTGAAGGTTTTCACTATATGAGCCTTAGGGGATCCTTTAAGATGAGAACGGGAATCTGAAACAGGAGGGCCTGGATGATCCCGCATATTCCCGGCGATGAGTTCGTCATTGAGCGCAAGGTTCGCACCCATCTGCTGCCGGTTTTCCCCGCAGAACGTTCCCCCGAAAGCCGCCGATCAGATTTTGAAGAAGTGCTCATTGGATACGACGAGGCCACCGCTCCTCTGGAAGCAGGCCGTTGCTTGCATTGCCCGGATCCAGCCCCTTGTATCCAGGCGTGCCCGCTTCACAACGACATCCCGACGGCCCTCTGGCTGATCGAGCAAGGGGATTTCCTGCGGGCCGCCCAGGTGTTCCGCCAGACCTCTTTTCTCTCCGAGATTTGCGGACGGGTCTGCCCGCCGCAGACCTGTCGGGGGTCATGCACCCTTTCCGCTTATGGCAAGCCAATCAACATCACCAAACTGGAGGCGTTCGTTGCGGATTTCCAGCGACGCCACGGCGCGCTCAAGATCCATCGCGCGCCGCCAACCGGCCGACGGGTGGCGGTAGTGGGTTCCGGCCCGGCTGGGCTCACGGTCGCGGAGTTCCTGGTCCGTCAGGGTCATTCGGTCACCGTGTTCGAAGCGATGCCCCGGCCCGGCGGCCTGTTGCGCTATGGCATCCCGGCGTTCAAGCTACCCAAGTTCGTGGTTGATCAGAAGATCGTCGATCTCGAGCGACTGGGGGTCCGGTTCGTCACCGGCGTTCGGATCGGGCAGGATCTCACTCTGGATGATCTGTTCGCACAGGGCTATCAGGCGGTTTTCCTGGGGATCGGGACATGGCGCCCGGTGGAGCCGGACTGGGAGGGAGCGAACCTGGATGGGGTCTATATGGCCCTGGATTTCCTGATGCGGGCGAATCTGCCACCGAGGGATCTGCCGCCGGAGAAGCGGGAGCGGCCGCAAGTCGGCCGCCGGGTGGCGGTCATCGGCGGCGGCGATACGGCGATGGACTGCGCCCGCACGGCGATCCGCCTGGGAGCGGAGGAAGTGGTGATCTATTACCGGCGCAGTGAAGCGGAGATGCCGGGGAATCGCGAGGAGCGCAAGAAGGCGCGCGAGGAAGGCGTTCGCTTCGAGTTCCTGGTCGCCCCGGCCCGCTTCATCGGCGAGGACGGTCGCCTGACTGCCATCGAGTTTGTGCGAATGGCCCTGGGGGAACCGGATGAGAGCGGCCGTCGGCGCCCGGTGCCGATCCCCGGATCCAACTTCATCGTGCCGGTCGATGCCGCGGTCCTGGCCCTGGGCTTCCGGGCGGATCCCACCATTGCCCGCACCACGACCGGCCTGGAGGTCTCCCGGGCTGGCCTCATCCGGGTGGATGAGGAAGGGCGCACCTCCCGGCCGGGCGTGTTCGCAGCCGGCGATGGCGTCACCGGGCCGGATCTGGTGGTGACGGCTTCGGCGGCGGCCATGCGGGCGGCCCGGGCGATGCATGCCTACCTGATGGAACAGCCGCCGGTGGAGGTGCCGGAGATCCCTCCGATGGTAGAGCCCGCGCTGGCATAGCATTCCAGCGAGATCCGGGATCTGGCGGAAGAAGAGGCCGGGGGTGGATCGCCTCCACGATCCACCCCCGGCGCTTTTCAAGGGGAATGCTTCCATAATTTGGGGGATGCCAGGCTGGAGACGAACCGGGTCTTTCCCGTGATACAATCAAAGCGGAAAGGCAAGCCGCCATGCGTGGTCGGATCTCCCCTCCAGCGCCCGGAGGTGAATATGGAGCTCATCCTGACGATCAATGGTGAACAGCGCGCGTTCTCGATCACCCCATCCACGCGCCTTCTCGATCTGTTACGCCGCGCAGGATATTATGGGGTCAAACACGGATGCGATGATGGCTCATGCGGGATGTGCACGGTCCTCCTGGATGGCACCCCCATCCTCTCCTGCGTCACGCTGGCAGCCAGGGTCCACGGGCGTTCCATCCTCACCATTGAGGGGGTGGGACGGACGCTGGAGCTGGGCTGGCGGCGGACGGAAGGCCTGCATCCTATCCAGGAGGCCTTCATCGAAACCGGGGCGATTCAATGTGGTTTCTGCACCCCTGCCTTCGTGCTGGCGGCGAAGGCGCTGCTGGATCGCAACCCGAATCCCACCGAAGAGGAGGTCCGCGAAGCCTTCGGCGGGATCCTCTGTCGCTGCACCGGCTACCTGAAGCCGGTCCAGGCGGTGTTGCGGGCGGCGGCGCGGATGCGGGGGGAGCCGGTCCCCTCCATCGAGGAGGAGGCCCGGCGGATGATCATTCCGCCTGAAGCTCCGCTCCCCCTGGGCGAGATGGTTCCAGGGGAGGAAATCGCCCCGCCGGAGCCCGGAGGAGGCACCGGTCTCCAAACCCGAACGGTCGTCCTGCCGACAATCGTGCTGCCCCAGCCAGTCCCGGAGACCCGCGTGGTAGGGAAACCGGAGAAGAAGGTGGATGCCCTTCGCCTGGTTCAGGGGAAGCCCGCCTTCACCGATGACTTCGAGATCCGCGGCATGTTGCATGCCAAAGTCCTCAAGAGCCCGGTCCCCCATGCCCGGATCAAACGGATTGATGTCAGCCGGGCACGGGCGTTGCCCGGGGTGGTGGCCGTGCTGACCTATCAGGATCTCCCCCGGGTGGTTTACTCCACGGCCGGGCAATCGGATCCCATCCCCGGGCCGCTGGACACCTTCTCGCTGGATTCGAAGGTTCGTTTCGTGGGGGATCGGGTGGCCTTCGTGGCGGCGGAGACCCTGGAGATCGCGGAGAAAGCCCTGGAGTTGATCGAGGTGGAATACGAGGAGCTGCCAGCCATCCTGGATCCGCGGGACGCGATGAAGCCAGGGGCGCCGATCATCCACGATGAGCCGGAGTATGTGCCTTTC
>JAUQQB010000004.1 GCA_030550075.1 Chloroflexota bacterium
GGGCGCCTTCGGCGCCCTGCTCCGCCCCCAAAGCCCCCATGGGAAATGAACTGCGTAAGTCCTAAATATGTTTATGCGCTGGCCTTTATCCGGGGACGACGCCACATTTCTATCAACCTATGTTCCCGCGGACTTGCAACCGGGCGGATGGGAAGCATGTTACGCTATTCATCATAATCCCGATTGCGACGAGTTGCTTAAAATCACACAACCTGCCACTTACTGCGTGGGAGCCTTTTGCGTGATGAGGCAGCCTCTGGGCCGCCTTATTCTCTCATATACATGGAACAAAAAGGGGATAGGCAGAGGCCATCCCCCGTTTCTACCTATCCCCTATCCTTTCCTGGAGAGATTCAGCAATGCCGCGACCCACGACCCCGGATTATATGATCATCTTCGATGGAGGGAGTCGGGGAAACCCCGGCCCCGGTTACGGCTCCTACATCCTCCGGGCACGGGATGGACGCGAGGACCTCCACCGTCTGAGCTTTGAGGAAGTTATGACCAACAACGAGGCGGAATACCGGACGCTGATCGCCGCTCTGGACGACCTGATTGACCGAATTGCGAAAGCCGGGAAGGATCCCTCCCACTTCACCCTGGAGATTCGGGGGGATAGCCAGCTGGTCCTGTCCCAGCTTCAGGGGATCTTCCGGGTCCGCGCACCCCATCTGCGTCCTCTCCAGGAGGCAGCCCATGAGCGTCTGAGCCGGTTTCGAAAGGTCCGGCTGATCTGGCAACCTCGCAAAGCCTCAGCATCCGAACTGGGGCACTGAGGCACGCCAGCTCCCTCCGGCGAAAGCCGCTGAAGCCTCGCGATCGGAGAGAAACGCCGGGTCGCGGTGGATGACGGAGCGAGAAGAAAGTGGATTTTCGGGGCGAGGTGGACCGCCAAAGTCAGTCCACCCCGCCCGAAAAATTTTTGCCACTGCATCCCCTACCCTCGCCGTCGCAGGAAGGCCGGGATATCCAGGTCGCCTTCGTTGAAGCTGCGCTCAGAGGCTGTGGGGCGCCGAACATCCTCAGGGCGCTGAGCGCCGGATTCGGGCCGGGCAGGCGCAGCCGCCTGAGCTGGGCGGCGGCCCGGAATGGGAGGACGTTCAAACCCTGTTGCGATCACGGTGATCCGCACCCGATCCTGCATCGCCTCATCGATGACCGCCCCGAAGATGATGTTGGCCTCCGGATGGGCCGCTTGACGGATGATCTCCGCCGCCTGGTGAACCTCATGGAGCGTGAGGTCGGAACCGCCGGTGACATTGAATAGGATTCCCCGAGCCCCATCGATCGTGACCTCCAGCAACCGGCTGGAGATCGCCTGCTGGGCCGCCTCCACCGCCCGGTTCTCTCCCGCTGCCTCTCCGATCGCCATCAACGCAGCCCCACCCTCGGCCATAATGGTGCGCACGTCGGCGAAATCCAGGTTGATCAGGCCGGGGACCGTGATCAGCTCGCTGATCCCCTGGATGCCCTGGCGGAGCACCTCATCGGCCATCCGGAAGGCCTGCACCAGCGTCACCTTTTTATCCGTGATCTCCAGCAGGCGATCGTTGGGGATCACAATGAGGGTATCCACATTCTCCTTGAGGCGGGTAATCCCCTCTTCGGCGGCCTTGGCTCGCCGCGGCCCCTCAAAGGAAAAAGGCCGGGTGACTACCCCGATGGTCAGAGCGCCTACTTCCCGAGCAATCCGGGCGATCACCGGGCTGGCACCCGTCCCAGTTCCGCCCCCCATACCGGCAGTGATGAACACCATATCCGAACCGCGAAGCGCCTCGTAGACGAGATCTGCTGACTCCTCTGCGGCCTTGTAGCCGATCTCCGGATTTCCCCCCGCGCCCAGCCCGCGGGTGATCTTCTCCCCGATGTGAATCCGGCGATCCGCCTTAGCCAGCGAGAGGGCCTGCACATCGGTGTTGACGGCGATGAACTCCACCCCCCGAAGCCCCTCCTCGATCATGCGATTCACCGCGTTGCTGCCTCCGCCCCCCACGCCCACCACACGGATTTTGGCCGGGGTCTGACCAGTCGTCATCGCGTCCATCGTCCACCTCCTTTCAAAGTGCTAAATCAGCCCAGGGCCAGCATCCCGGGCCCCAGGCAGAATTGCCCAATTGCGAAGAGAGCACCCGCGAAAGGTGTTTATAAAAGAACGGGCACTGATGTGCCCTACTACAAACGAAAAAGCCCTTTGTTGGTCGTAGGGCACGAAGCAAAGCGAAGTGCCCGTTCCAGGCGTTCACAAAAAGACAACGGGCACTTACGTGCCCTACTACGAACAGGAAAGACCCTCTGTTTGTAGTAGGGCACGGAGCGAAGCGACGTGCCCGTTATAGGTGTTCACAAAGAGAACGGGCACGGACGTGCCCTACCGCAAACAAAAAGCCCACTCGTATTACCCCGGCAACATCTCCCGGAAAATCCCCCGCAAAGTCTGCCAGAGGCGGCCCAGCCATGAATCCCCCGATGGGGAATAACTGGAGCCCATATCCATCCGAAGGCCCCAGCGGAGCAAACCCACGGCCGCCGCGAACATCGGCGAACGGAGCGTCTCTGCCAGCCCCCCCAGATCCCACGGCATGCCCACACGGACTGGCATCCCGGTGACCTCGCGGGCCACTTCCCGAATCCCCGGCAGCAGGGCGGTGCCCCCGCAGAGAACCAGTCCGGCTGGAAGCAACCGTTCGTAGCCTGAGGCTCTCAGATCTTTCAGGATCAGCTGGAAGATCTCCTGAACCCGCGCCTCAATGATTTCCGCCATCTCTCGACGGGAGAAGGTCAGCGCGCCGTTCTCCCCAAAACCCTGAACGGTGATCTGTTCTTCCGGCGCAATCGCCTGGGCCACCGCATGGCCGTATTTGAGCTTGACCTCCTCCGCCACCGTCGCCGGGACGTGCAGGCCATAAGCCAAATCGTTAGTGATGTGCTGCCCCCCCACCGGGATCACTGCCGTGTGTGCCACGCTCCCTTCGACGAAGATCGCCAGATCCGTTGTCCCCGCCCCGATATCCACCAGGGCCACTCCCATCTCTCGCTCACCCTCGGTGATCACCGCTTCAGCTGAAGCCAGTGGGGAGAGGACGAACTCTTCCACAGCGATCTGAGCTGCCTCAATGCACCGCCGCAGGTTGGCCAGCGGGCCCACCTGGGCCGTCACGATATGGACCTCCGCCTCCAGCCGGAATCCATACATCCCCAGTGGATCCCGGATCCCTTCCTGGCCATCGACAATAAAGGAACGCGGGAGCACGTGGAGGATCTCATGGGAGTGCGGGATCGCGATGGTTCGGGCGTTCTCCACCGCCCGTTGCACATCGGCCGGGCTGATCCCCCGATCCCCTCGCATCACCGAGGCTGTGCCCTTGCTGTTCACGGAGGCGACATAAGGACCGGCGATGCCCACGATGGCCCGGCGGATCTGGTAGCCGCTCGTGCGCTCCGCTTTCTCCACCGAGGCGGCGATCGCTTCGGTGGCCTCGGCGATGTTCACCACCACCCCCCTCCGGATCCCCCGGGCCGGGACGACCCCCACGCCCAGGATGCGGAGCATCCCAGCTTCGTCCGCCTCGCCCACCAGCGTGCAGATCTTGCTGGTTCCAATATCCATCGCGACCAGCGTCATGGGTTGCACCCTCGCGCGTACGCTTCAGAAATGGGGACAAACGCACCAATGATAAAAGGCCTCTGAGCCCCTCCCCCTGAATTTCCCGCGGGGCCGATCCAGCCACTTCATCTCTGCGATGGAAACCCCACCACCGGCGCCTCTGGAACGCGCAGATCCAGATAAGCGGGGCGCTGCTCCTGGGCGGCGAGGAGATCGCGCAACGCTCGCCAGACGGCTGCGCGCGCCCTCATCGAACCGAATTCCCCCAGCAACACCTGCCAGCCATAGGGATCAATGAACGAGAACCCCTGGCCTGCTTCGTATCGAAACGCCTGGATCTCCGGGAACGCCCGGCTCAGATCCTGCATGCGTCCCCATAGCCAGGGATCCACCCGCTGGCCCGGCGCAAGGGGCGGCAGGCCGTAAACCTCTAGACGACGCCGGGCTTCGGCCACTCCCCCTTCGACCGCCTGACCGCTCTCGTCCAGAAGCAGTCGCAGGTCCCCACTCGCCCACTCCCATGGGGCCTGCCCTTCCATAACAAAAAGAGTGCAGAACGCTGGCCATCGACAGCGTATAACGACATCGCTTAGCGTGGGGAACCGGCGACGGATCGCGGCAGCGGCTTCCTCCGGGTTCACCCAGAAAATGTGCAACCCATCGATTCCACTGGTCGCCGCCAGCGCCTCTGGGGAGAGCATGCGGGCGCCCGCTACATCCAGCCGGGTGTAGAAGGCATCATGAAACAAAAGGAGCCCGCCCAGGATGGCCCAGAGCAGCAACAACCCTCCGGCCGCCAGCCGGGAGCCCGCAGGGCGGAGGGTCCAGACCGCCACTGCCATCCCCACCGGGCTCACTGAGCGGAAGGTTCGCTGTCGTCTTCTCGCAGCGCGCCGTCGGCGCGAATAGAGGAAAGCCATGTCAGTCCCTCGTAAGCAATGGCATCCCGCTGGCGATCCTGATACCGTTCCAGCGCCAACTCGATCAGTCGATCCAGCAATGCGGGATAAGATAGGCCACTGGCCTCCCACAGGCGCGGATACATGCTGACTGCCGTGAACCCTGGAATGGTGTTGATCTCGTTCACCACCAGCTCCCCGGTCTCCCGGGAAAGCAGGAAATCCACCCGTGCCATTCCACATGCATCAATGGCCCGGAAGGCCTCGATCGCCAGGGACTGGATCCGTTCCGCCAGCGCCTCATCCAGCGGGGCTGGGATCACCAGCCGGGTCCGGTCGTCCAGATACTTCGCGGCGTAGTCGTAAAACTCCCCCGCCGGGATCACCTCGCCGGGCACGGAAGCGATGGGCTCCTCATTTCCCAGCACGCTGACCTCAATCTCCCGGGCGGCCGGGATTGCTCGTTCGACCAGCACCTTGCGCCCATAACGGGCCGCCTCCGCCAGGGCGGCCGGGAGCTCCTCCCGCCGCTTCGCCTTCGAAACACCCACGCTGGAGCCCAGGTTGGCCGGCTTGACAAAGCACGGGAACCCGATCTTTCGCTCGATCCAATCCATCACACCTTCAGGATCCCGCTCCCACTCCCGTCGAAAGATCACGATATAGCGAGCGACCGGAAGGCCATGGGCCCGGAACACATCTTTCATCACCGCCTTGTCCATTCCCACTGCGGAGGCCAGCACCCCCGCGCCCACATAGGGGATGTCTGCCAGCTCCAGCAACCCCTGGATCGTCCCATCCTCCCCAAAGGGGCCATGGAGCACCGGGAAGATCACATCCACCTCCGGGATCCCATCCGCCTGGACCCCCGGGATCAGCTCCCGTCGCTGGGGAACAGCCAGGGGAGCCGGCGATTCCGGCCCCACAACATGCGGCGTTCCGATCAGATCCGCCATCGTCACCGCCCCATCGGTCAGGGCCTTCATCGGATCCCCCCGGGTGAGCCAGTGACCCTCTTTCGTGATCCCAATGGGGATCACCTCGTATTTCGTCTTGTCCAGCGCCCGGATCACCGATTGGGCCGAGAGGAGGCTCACCTCATGCTCCCCCGACTTCCCGCCGAACAACACACCCACCCGGATCCGTCGTTTCATCCTCCCACTCCCCAACGAACTCGATCTCCGGCTCCAGGAGCACGCCGAATTGCTCCCAGACGCACTGCTGGGCCTCCGTCATTAGGGCCCGCACATCGGCGGCCGTGCCGTTTCCTTCATTGATGAAGAAATTCGCATGCAAAGTGGAAATCACAATCCCTCCCCGTCGAGCCCCCTTGAGGCCAGCCGCCTCGATCAGACGGCCGGCGTAATCCCCGGGCGGGTTCTGGAACATCGAGCCAATGCTGGCCCCGCCTGGCTGGGTGCGCCGACGATAAGCGTTGAAGGCCGCCATCCGCTCCAGAATCGCCTCTGGATCCTCCGGTTGAAGGGTAAAACAGGCGGCAAGGACCACCGGCCGCGGTATAGTGGACCACGTCTTCAGTCGGCTGGTTCGGTAGCCCAGCGCCAGCTGCTCGGTTCTCCAGGTCACAGGACCCTCTTCCGGCAACAGCAATTCCACCGACTCCAGGCAACTCGCGATGTCTCCTCCATGAGCTCCGGCATTGCCCACCACCGCTCCGCCCACCGTGCCCGGCACCCCAATCGCCCACTCCAGGCCGGACCACCCCCGTTCAGCGCACAGCCGGGCCAGGGTCGGCAAGAGGACGCCGGAGGCCGCCCACACCCGACCATCGGTTTCAAAGCGCACCGCCCGCGCCCGGTTGAGCACCACCAGCCCTCGCACCCCGCGGTCGGCGATCAGGACATTCGAGCCCCCGCCCAGCAGGGTGACGGGGGTTTCATCCGTCCAGGCCCCCCATACGACATCCGCCAGCGCCTGGACGTCTTCCACGATCACCAGGGCATCCGCCGGCCCGCCGATTCGGGCGGTGGTGAATCGCGCCAGGGGGATGTCCCGATACAGGGTTAATCCCCAGCGCTGGAGGGCTGCGGCCAGCGCTTCACCGGGGATGGCCTTCGGATCCGACATCACGGTTCCTCCCCGGGATCGTTCAGGAGCTCCAGCAACCGTTCTCCAATCCGGTATCCATCCCCTGCACCCAGGGTCAGCACGACATCTCCTGGTCGAACATGTTCTTGTAGATAAGCAACCACCGCATCGAAATCGGGGAGATAGCGAACATCGGGATGGATCATCCGCCTCACAATATCCTGACTGCTCACCCCCAGCGTGTCTGTCTCGCGAGCTGCATAGATTGGGGTGAGGATGACATGATCGGCGTCCTCGAAGGCCTTTGCGAACTCCTCCAGCAACGCGCGAGTCCGGCTGTAGGTGTGAGGCTGAAACACCGCCCAGATCCGACGGCCCGGGTAGCGAGCGCGGGCCGCCCGCAGCGTGGCCCGGATCTCCCCCGGATGGTGGGCGTAATCATCGATAATCAGCACCCCCTGCGCTTCGCCCTTCACCTCAAACCGTCGCGCCGTGCCCGGAAACCGGCTTAGAGCTTCCAGAGCCATCGCCGGAGAGATCCCTATCGCCTCCGCCGCGGCCAGCGCCGCCAGGGCGTTCAGGCCGTGATGATGCCCGGGGACCCGCAGCGCCAGCTCGCCGACGCGCCGATCCCCCTGATGGACCTCAAAGCGATCCACCGCCAGGGGCCGGGCCCACCATCGGGCGGGAGGCTCCCATCCATAGCGCACCACAGATCGACCCTCTGCCTCCAACAGATCCGCCAGACGGCGCGCCCCGGGATCCGCATCACACACCACCATGATCCCATCCGAGGGCACGCGCTCCGCAAAGGCCACGAACGCATCGAAGAAGGCCTCGGGCGTCGGGTAGCAATCGGGGTGATCGTGTTCGATTGTGGTCACCACCGCGATCCGCGGCCGCAAGCCCAGGAACATCCGGTCGTATTCGTCAGCTTCCACGATGAAGAGATCTCCCCGGCCCGCTCGTGCATTCCGATTCAGGCCCTGGATCAGGCCACCAACGATGAAGGACGGATCGCGGCCGGCGGCCATGGCGATCCAGGCCAGCATGGCGGTTGTGGTAGTCTTCCCATGCGTCCCCGCCACTGCGATCCCTATCCGTTCGGCCATCAGCGCCCCGATCACTGCCTCCCGCTTCACCACCGGTCGACCCTGCGCCTCCGCCGCGCGGACCTCGAGATGATCCAGTGGAACGGCAGAAGATCGCACAACCACGTCAGCCTTCTGAACATGGGTGGGATCGTGGCCCAGATGCACCGGAACACCCAGGGCGCGAAGGGCCTCCATAAAGGGCGAGGGGGAGCGGTCACACCCGCTCACGGCATATCCAAGCTCATGCAACACCGTTGCCAACGCCGAGAGCCCCGCGCCGCCGATGCCGATCAGATGGAACGCCATGCCGGGCCACAGTTGAATCATTTCACACCGCCAACGGCAGAAAAACTGAGGCTCTTTGGGAATTTGCGGGGCCCTGCCGTGCTACACCCTCTATCCTATGGAGGCATAACATGCGATCATCTTCATATTTAGGCCCCGCGGAGCAGGATGCCATGGAAATTCCCAGAGAGCCAAGATTGAGTTAAAGATAAAAGATTAACAAGATAAATATCACCCCAAGCACCATAAAGTAAAGCAATGGTGGCTTTATCAATGTGGGAGGCATCCATGCCAGGATATCCATCACCGGGCTATTCGGTGCTGGTGGTTGGAGAAACTCCGGGAAGGGATAACCAGCCTGATGCAAGAAGAACAGGATCGATCCGGCGATCAGCCATCCGTTAATGGCTCCGACGGCAAAACCTGCGATGATCTCCACCCCTTTCTCCCGCTTGGCCCGACCGGCCAGCTGCACGGATAGCGCTGGCCCCGCATAACCAAAGAACGCCCCCAAACTGATCGCAATCGTCTCGACGAAAAACGCGGTAGCCGGATCTCTGGTGAGAGATTCCCATATGGCCGGCGCGAATTGCTGCAGCAGGCTGAAGAAGAACATGATTCCCACAATCGAGGCGCTGACCAGGATCTCCTTGGCCACCCCTCGCAACGCCCCAATGAAGGCGAACAGAACCACAAAGAGCCAGAAGACGGCGTTCAGCGCAATCATCCCCCCCTCCCGACCTGGGGTCCTGCCCGGACGGAGCCCTGATCTTTCACCCACCCCATCACCAGGGCCGCTAGGCGATCTGCCGCCTCCGGCCGGGCCAGCGCTGCCATCCGCTGGCGCATTTCGCGCAGGCGATCCGGGCTCCGTAGGAGATCCTGCATGACTTCCCCCAATCGCTCCTCAATCTCCTCATCCGGGATCATCACGGCGCCTCCATGCCGGACCAGATAGGCGGCGTTGTGTTCCTGATGGCGCCGCACGTAAGGATAGGGCACCAGCACCGCCGGCAGCCCGAACAGGGGAAGCTCCCCCAGGGTGGAAGCTCCTGCCCGGCACACGGCCAGATCCGCCATCGCCAGCGCTTCCCCCATCTCTTCGTCCAGATACGCCACCGGTTGGTAACAGGCCCGGCGCTCCGGCGGCAACGCCATCCGCTGTCGCTGCATGGCCTCCAAATCCGCTGGCCCGGTGAGATGAAGCACCTGCGCCTCCGCTGTCAGCGTTTCCAGGTGTCGAGCAACGGCCTGATTCAACCGGCGGGCGCCCCGGCTTCCCCCGAACACCAGCACGACCGGAACCTCCGGGTTGAAACCCCAGCGGGCAAGCCCTCGCTGACGGGCTTCCTCTCGAACGTTGGCCGCCTCCACCAGCGCCCGGCGCACCGGATACCCGGTGACCACCACCGGCCGCCGTGGAAAGGCCTCCCCCGCTTCCGGCGCGGTCACTGCCACACAGGCCGCAAGGCGGGCCAGGATGCGGACGGCAAGGCCCGGTTCGATGTCCGGCAAGTAAACCAGGATCGGGACCCCTGAACTCGCCGCGGCGAGAGCGGCCGGGATCGACACAAATCCTCCGGTAGTGAACACCGCCTGAGGACGTCGTTGATCCATCTCCCGTCGCGCCTGCATAGTTCCCCGAACCGTCCGCCAGAGTCCCTTCCATCCTTGGCGCCAGCTCATCCCATATACACCGCCCGCTTCCACGGGAAGGAAGATATAACCGCGCAGGGGAATCAGGCGGGCTTCCATCCCTTCCCGCGTCCCCACCCAGATCAGCTCCAGGTTCGAATCAATGGCCTGGAGCGCCTCCGCGACGGCCAGCGCCGGATAGATATGTCCGCCGGTCCCGCCCGCGGCGATCCAGATCCTCATCCCCTCGCCTCCTGGCCACACCGAGCAACATTCCCGCGCCGATTAGCTCGCTAAGCAGGGCGGAGCCGCCGTAACTGATAAAAGGGAAAGGGATCCCGGAGAAAGGGATCACGCCGGTCAGCCCGCCCAGATTGATCAATCCTTGCCACGCAATCCACAGCGTCACCCCCAGTGCCAGCAGGCCCCCAAAGGCATCGCGTGCCTGTCGGGCCGTGTAGAATCCCAGGAACACCCAGATGCTCAACAGGCCGATGAGCACGATCACCCCAACAAATCCGAAAGCCTCCCCCACCACGGCAAAGGCACTGTCCGAATGGGGAAGTGGCACCTGGCCGCTGAGCGTGTAAAGGATCGCCCCCGGTCCCTTCCCAAAGAGGCCTCCAGAGCGGATCGCCTGCCAGACCATGCTCAGATGCCCCTGAGCGCCCCCCGGACTTCGAAGAGCCTCCAGGTAACCCAGCAACCGCGCCATCGCATGGGGATACACCTGCACCAGGGCTCCGAATATTCCGGCCCCCAGCCCCAATCCCAGGAGCACTTGAATGAAGGTGGCGCCAGAGGCCACAAACATCCAGGCAGCAACCATTCCGATCAACAACCCGGTCCCCAGGTCCGGTTGCAGGAAGATAGGGATGACCACCATGCTGAGCACCATCAGGAATGGAACAAACCCGCGGCTCAGCTCGCGGAGGCGCTCGCCCTTGGTGGGCAACCACGTTGCCAGGTAAAGGATAATGATCGGCTTGATGAATTCCGAAGGTTGGAAGGAGCCGCCGGAGAACGCCCGTCGGGCGCCCAGTCGCTCCTCCCCCACGAAGAGCACAACGATCAGAGAAGCCACCCCCAGCAGCATCAAAGGGATGGAAAGACGTTGCAGGCGTCGATAATCCACACGCCATAACCCTAGAAGAATGAACGTTCCGATCAACGCGGCTCCAGCCTGGCGTCGGACGAAATAAAACGGGTCATCGAAAACCTGCCGCGCCAGATAGTAAGTGGCGCTGTAAACCAGCAACAGGCCAGACAGCACCAGAGCGGCCAGCAGGATCAGCAGGCCCAGCTCCATGGAGGTGATCCCGGGTAGCAGCGTCAGCGACCCGCTCCGTGGGATCGACTGCTCATACCACCTTCTTCGCGCCGTGGTCATCCCAGTGCCTCCACCAGCTGACGGAAATGGGCGCCGCGCTCCTCAAAATCCCGATAGGCGTCAAAACTGGTCCCACCCGGCGACAGCAATACCACCTCTCCCGGGCGGGCCAGCCGGGCGGCCAGCGCCACTGCTTCCTCCAGCGTGCCCACCCGTTCCACCCGCTCCAGAACGGCCTCTCCCATGCGAGCTCGGGCTGCCTGCACAGCCTCCACGATTCGATCCCCCATCTCCCCAAAGCAGACCAACACCCGCACCCGCCGGGCGATGTCCCGTGCGGCCTCCTCCCATGGAAGCCGTTTATCCCGTCCACCCGCCAGCAGCACCAGGGGCTCCTCAAAGGCCTCGAGCGCCATCCGCACGCGCTCCGGGGTCGTGGCGATGGAATCGTTCACATAGCGCACCCCGCGCACTTCCCGCACCAGCTCCAGGCGATGGGGCACGCCGGAGAACGTGGTCGCCACCTCCCGAATGGATCCCAGGTCCGCCCCCAGGCTGCCGGCGATCGCCGCTGCTGCGAGGATGTTCCACCAATTATGCCGGCCTCGCAGGCGCACCTCCTCCACCCGGCAAATCGGCCAGGCATCCGTCCCCAGGCGCAGGAAGAGAGTCTCTTCCCGGATGAAAGCTCCACGGGCGACCTCCCGCTCCCGGCTAAAGAACCGCAACCGCCCGCGCACCGCCGCCGCCAGGGATCGGGCGTTCGGATCATCGTAGCCCAGCACGGCGATGTCCTCGACGTCTTGAAAATCGAGGATCCGCTGTTTGGCGGCGATATAGGCTTCCATCGTCTTATGACGATCCAGGTGGTTCGGGGTGATGTTTAACACCGCGGCCACCTGGGGGCTCACCGTCATGATCTCCAGCTGGAAACTGGAGAGCTCCAACACCACTCGATCCTCCGGGCCGATCTCCTCGACGAATTCGATCAGCGGGGTGCCGATGTTCCCGCCCACCCACGTTCGAAACCCTGCTGTCTGGCACATTGCCCCCACGAGCGCCGTCGTGGTGGTCTTCCCGGAGGAACCTGTGATCCCGGCGGTCCACTTCCGGCAACACTCCAGGAACAACTGCGCGTCGTTCGCCAGGGGGATCCCCCGCTGGATCGCCTCCTGAACGATCGGGATGTCCAGAGGCACGCCGCCGCTCAGGCAGAGAAGATCGCAACGCTCTAACAGCGACAGCGGATGTTCCCCCAGCACATATCGGATCGGCAGGCCTTCCAGGGTTTGCAGGAAGCCCCGCAGGCGTTCGGCCGGCTGCCGGTCGCTGACGGTGACCTCGGCGCCCTGCCGAACCAGCCAGCGGGCCAGCGCCGATCCCTGCCGGCCCAGGCCCAGGATCACCACCCGAGCACCGGTGAGATCCCGCATCCGCGCCTCACGGTTCATTTCAACGTTCCACGGAAGTTAATTACAACAATGCCAGCGCCACGCCGATCATGGCGGACCAGATCGCAATCAACCAGAACCGCTGCACCACCTGTGTCTCAGACCACCCGAGCAGCTCGAAATGATGGTGGATCGGACTCATCCGGAACAATCGCCTTCCCCGGGTCGATTTGAAATAAGCCACCTGCAGAATCACCGAGAGGGTCTCCACCACCGGGATCAGCGCCACGATGGGCAAGAGGAGCCACTGGCCGGTCATCAGCGCCACCACCCCGAGGGTTGCTCCCAGGGCCTGGGAGCCGATGTCCCCCATGATCAGTTGCGCCGGATGAGCGTTGAACCACAGGAAAGCCAGGCAGGCCCCCACCACGATGAAGGCAAACGTCGCCAGATAAATCTGGCCCTGGAGATAAGCGATCACGCCGTAGGCCATGAAACTCGTCGCGGTGATGATCCCAGCCAGGCCGTCCAGGCCGTCGGTGAAGTTCACCGCGTTGGCCGAGCCCACGATGATGAACACCGCGATCGGAAGGTAGAAGAGCCCAATGTCGATCTTCTGCGGCACCGTTGGGATGGCCACGCTCCGCAATCCCATCCCGAAATGCAACACCAGCGCCAGGGCGATCCCCAGGGCGATCTGGATCGGAAACTTATGGCGGGCCAGGAGCCCCCCATTCCCCCGCACGCCGATCCAGTCATCCACCACACCCAGGGCCCCGAAGGCCAGCATCGCCGCCACTGGCACCAGGATCGAACGTCCAATCAGCTGATCCCCTGGCCACCCCATCTGTTTCAGGAACGCCCGTCCCGCTTCGGTGTTGGCGATTAAGTTTCCGATGTTCAGGATCAAGGTCAGGATCACCACTGGCACCACAATCATCAGGCCGCCCATCGTGGGCGTCCCCATTTTCACCAGATGGGTCCGCGGCCCCTCGATCCGAATCTTCTTCCCGATCCCATTCGCCCGCAGCCAGCGAATCAAGGGCGGACCCCAGACCACCGCGAGCAGGAAAGAAAGACCTCCCATGAACAACGCCTGCGCCACAGAGACACCTCATCTGTTAAGGTGAGTAAACCGACCTTACTGTAAGTTCAGCGAGCCTTGCCAGGGATTCGAGCATGTCTCTCCTTTTCTCTCCTCTCCCTACGCCTCCCCAGACCGTGGGACAGGGAGAAACTTTAGACCGCCGAAGGTCGTCCCATCCGCCCTATACTTTCCTACCTATGCGGATTCACCCTTCACACAGCGCGTTCACGATTTCTTCCATATGTAGGCCTCGCGAGCCTTTCACCAGCACCACATCCCCAGGTTCCAGAATCTGCCGAAGGACCTCAATGGCTTCTTGATTAGAACCGCAGTTCCACACCCGATGGGGCGGCAGGCCCACGGCCATCGCCTCCTGGGCGATGATGCGAGCTCGCGGCCCCACAGTGATCAGGAGATCCGCCACCACCCCGGCCCGCCCACCGACCAGCCGATGTCCTTCGATCTCATAAGCGCCCAGCTCCAGCATGTCCCCCAGCACCGCGATCTTCCGACCATCCAGCTCCGCCAGCAGGTTCAGGGCGGCCAGCATCGAGGGCGGGCTGGCATTATAGGTGTCATCCAGGATGATCGAGCCTCGAAGGCCCGGCACCGCCACTAAGCGCAACTGGGCCCGTCGATCTCGTAGGCCCGCGAAGATCTCCTCCCAAGTCAACCCTTCCAGAAGGCCCACCGCGATGGCCCGCAGGGCCGTGTGGACGCTGTGGCGTCCCAGCAACGAGACCCGAACCCGCCGGAAGGTCTCGCTCCGATAGTGCAGATCAAACCGAATCCCCTCCAGCCCTTCGCTGACGATCTCATCCGCCCACAGATCCGCTTCTGGATCCAGGCCGTAGAAGAAAACACGAGCCCGGGTCCGCTCCGCCATTGCCCGGACATACGGATCATCCCGGTTCAGCACCGCCACGCCATCTTCCGGCAAAGCTTCCACCAACTCCGCTTTCGCCGCCGCGATGGTCTCCATACTCCCCAGGCGCTCCAGATGAACGGGGCCGACCATGGTGACCACGCCGATCACCGGGCGGGCGATGGCGCAGAGGGCGGCGATCTCCCCCCGGGCATACATCCCCATCTCCAGCACCGCCCGTTGATGGCGCGGGGTGAGCCGGAGTAACATCAGGGGCAGCCCGATCTCGCTGTTCAGGTTCCCCTCGGTCTTAAGGGTCTCATACCGCCGGGAGAGGATCGCCCAGGTCAATTCCTTCGTGCTGGTCTTTCCCACACTTCCCGTGATGCCGATCACACGCACGGGGAAACGGGCCCGCCACCACATGGCCCAGCGGTGAAGCGCGTCCAGGGTGCGGGAGACCCGAAAGCAAACCGGGAAGGCCAGGAATTCTGGCCAGGGTCCCCGCTCGAGATCCACCATCATCGCGCCTTCCGAAACCTCCTGGTGGACCAGGGCGGCGATGGCCCCACGCCGGAATGCGTCGCCCACATACTGATGGCCATCGGCCCGCTCCCCGGGCAACGCGATAAACAGATCCCCCGCCTCGCATGTTCGTGAATCGATGGCCACATGCTGGATGAGTGTCTCCCAGGGCGGACGGTGCCCGCTCAGCGCCTCCGCCAGATCCGCCAGTGTCATTCCTTCGACCGCGACCCGCGTCCCGCTTTCCGCTGCCATCCCTCATCCATCCAGATCACCAGGATCCATTCGTGTATTCGTGCCCCTCATTCGTGGCTGGCCCTTCACGGCCCTGACGCAGCCGGCGGAATCCCCAGCAACGGCAGGATCCTCGCTGCAATACGAGCGAACACGGGGGCAGCCTCCTCGGATCCCCATGGCGAGCGCCGGGGCCGATCGAGTTTGACCAGGATCAGCACCTGTGGATCCTCCACCGGGCCGAATCCGACAAAAGAAGCAATCGTATCCCGGGGATCGTAGCCCAGCGGAGTGGGGATCTGGGCCGTCCCGGTTTTACCGGCCATCCGGTAGCCCGGCACCCGCGCTTTCACCGCCTCTCGCTCAATGACCGCCGCCAGCATCTCCCGGAGCATCCATGCCGTTTGGGCCGAGATCGCCCGGCGGCGAATCCGTAGCTCGGTCCGTTGCACTCCCTCTGGGGTCTGGATCTCCTGCACCACGAAGGGTCGCATGATCAGGCCATCATTGGCCACCGCCGAAACCGCCACTGCCATTTGCAAGGGCGTCACAGAGACGGCCTGACCGAAGGACTGACGCCCCAAATCCGCCTCCCGCCAGTCCGGATCCCCATAGGCTCGCACTCGCATCACTGCCTCATAGGGAAGGTCCACATCCGTGGGCTCCCCGATCCCAAAGGCGTGCAGGACGGCATAGAACCGCTCCGGCCCCAGCAGCCGGGCCAGGTGAGCGGCGCCCACGTTCCGGGAGTAGATCAGGAGCTCGGTCATGTCGAGCCATCCCCGCCCCACCTGATCCCAATTGCAAATCGGTGCCCCGCCGAATTCCACGCACCCCTGATCCAGATAACGGTCCTCCGGTCGGATCACACCGGCCTCAAGGGCCGCCGCCATGGTGAGGATCTTGAACACCGACCCCGGCTCATAAAGATCCTGGACGACCGGGTTGCGAGCGCCCTGATCCAGGGTTTCTGGGGAATTCGGATCGAAGGCCGGCAGGCTCACCATCGCCAGGATCTCGCCCGTGCGCGGGCGGAGCACTACGGCATCGCCTCGCTGAGCGCCGCTCTCCTGTAGACCCCGTGCCAGCTCTTCGGCCACGATCGCCTGGATCGTCCGATCGATGGTCAGGACGACCTCTCCACCGGGCTCGGGCTGCGCTAGCGCCTCTTCTTCCACTGGCAACGGACGGCCTTCGGCATCCACCGGGACCCGGAGGATCACGGGCTTCCCTCGCAGGAACTCATCGTAAGACTTCTCCACCCCAACAGCACCCCGCCGTCCCTCCACGCCCGGATCATCCTTCCCAAAGAACACGAAGCCCACCACGGGGCCCAGCAACAGGCCCTCGGGATACACCCGTTTCCAGTAAGGCATCACCCGCACGCCTCGGAGGCCGGTTTCCTCGATCCGCTGGCTTACCACGCGGGCCAGATCCTCTGGGATCCCTCGGGCCACCGGGAACTGCCACCAGCTGTCCGGCCAGCTTTGGGCCGCCTCTTGGGCTGAGAGGCCCAGCAAAGGGTTCAGGATCTCATCTACTTGCTGCAACCATCTTGCCCGGCGAACCGGATCTCCCCCATAGGCAATGGGCGGGTATTCCAGAACGACCTGATACCGCGGCGCGTCCATGGCCAGCACCGCGCCGTGTCGATCCAAAATCCGGCCTCGCTGCGCCTCGAGACGCAACTCCATGGACTGAACGCCTAATCGCTCCCCAGGCGCGTAGAAGGTCAGGTAGACCAGGCGGATCACCACCAGCCCGAGGAGCAAGGCCGGCGGGAACGCCACCGGGTGTAACCGCAGTGTCGGCACGGACTCTTTCATGGCCCTGCGTCCTCCGGCGGAAGCGTAACCGGCAACGAGAGCAGAAGACCCGCAGGTTCTCTGGCAGGGACGAACCCCAGCGACCGGGCCCTCTCCTGCAAGCGCGGGATGGCGCTTTCACGGGCGATCGCTTCCTCCATCGCCGCGTTCCCCCGCTCCAGCGCGGCGCGGGTTTCGCTCAGATGCTGAACAATCTGTCCCTGCTCCACTGCTGCCGTGGAGAGAAATGTGAAGAGCAGAGAGAAAGAAGTCAGAAACAGCAATGCTCCTGCCACCACCAGAAGGACGCGTTGCCGCCGGCTCATCCCCATCGCTCCACAATGCGCAGTCGGGCGCTACGGGCCCGTGGGTTGATCCGCACCTCCTCTTCCGAAGGCCAAATCGGTTTGCGGGTGATCAGGCGCAGGCTTGCCCGATGCCCGCATGTGCAAACCGGAACTTCGGGCGGGCACAGGCAATCCCGGGATTCCTGCTGGAAGAACGTCTTCACGATCCGATCCTCCAGGGAATGAAAGGCAATCACGGCCAGCCGGCCGCCTGGCTTTAACAAAGAGACCGCCTGGGGAAGGGCCTGTTCCAGTGCCTGAAGCTCTTCGTTCACCGCAATGCGCAACGCCAGGAACGTTCGCGTGGCCGGATGCTGATCCTCCCTCCCCCGGCCCACCACCTGCGCGATCAATTCGGCCAGCTCCGTCGTGGTTCGGATCGGTCGATTCCGCACGATCGCCCGCGCAATCCGTCGGGCGAATCGCTCCTCTCCGTATCGGCGGATAACCTCCGCGAGCTGCTTCTCCGGCCACCGGTTCACGATCTCCGCTGCCGGAATCCCGTGGCCGGGATCATAACGCATGTCCAGCGGGCCCTCGATCTGGAAACTGAACCCTCGATGGGGATCCCCCAGCTGCCATGAGGAGAGCCCCAAATCGAACAGGATCCCATCGACCTCCAGCAAGTCATAACGCACAGCGATCCGCCGCAGCTCCGCATAGGAGCCATGGACCAGGACAGCTCGCTCTCCAAAAGGACGCAAGCGTTCTCGCGCATGCTCCAGCACCTCGGGGTCCCGATCAATCCCCAGAAGACGGCCATCCGGCGCGGAGCGCTCCAGAATCGCCGCTGCATGCCCTCCGCTGCCGACTGTGGCATCGATGTACACACCTCCGGGTCGAACCTTCAGGCCCTCCAGCACTTCGCGGAGCAGAACCGGGATATGCATCGTGGACCGCTATCGCTAGTTGGTGATCTTTCCTTCTCGATGCCCGGGGAGCCTCTTTGGGGCCGGGGCGGGCACTTTCGACGGCCCCGCTCACCTGTAAATGCTCCCACAGATTGTTTAAATCTCCAGCTTCATCCAGTGCTCCGGCGGAATCCGGCCGTTTTGAAAGCGCTCCAGCATCTCCTGCCAAGCGGAGGGGGACCAGAGCTCCAGATACGTATGAACCCCTACAATCACCGCCTGAGCCTCCAAGCCCGCATAAGCCCGGAGAGAAGCCGGGATGAGGATCCGACCCTGCTCATCGGGGATCACATCGAAGGCCCCACCGAAGAAGAACCGGCGCCATTCTCGGGCCTCCGGGGCCGTAAGAGGTAGCTGGCTGATCCGCTCCGCCACCCGCCGCCATTCAGGGAGCGTGAACAAATACAAGCATGGTTCCAGGCCTCTGGTGAGCACCGCCCCCGCTGTGAAGAACGACCGATAGCGCGCAGGGAGGAACATCCGTCCCTTCGCGTCGATCCCATGCCGATACTCCCCCAGGAACATCGGGGGATCCCCGGGAGGAAGCACCGGCTGTTCCAGCTCATGCTTCCGCCGCCCTCTCGGACCCACCACTCTCCTCCACTTTGCACCACTCTACGCCTCCATTATATGAATTCCCTCCACCTGCACAAGAGGTTTGGGAAATCTTAACGCAAGGCTTGGGTTATCTTGGGATAATGCAACAGGCTGCCCGGTGTTGTGAAGAGCACGAGGGGGCCTTCGGACCACAAGTTGCGTTATAATGGCGTGGATAGAAGTTTTCACCCGAGGATTTTCAGGAAGTGGGCACCCGCGGCACTGGCCGAGCTTTCCAGGATTTCTCTCACGGCCCTTCAACCATCGGAATGGGGATAACATAGAAATCCACCTGCCGTTCCATCACCTGTGGGGGGACATTCCATGCTGGCTGTCTACCTGAACCGGGGACTGGACCTCCGACACGATTATCCGGCGCCCTCACCGCCACCCGGGGAAGCTCGTATCCGGGTGAAGATCGCGGGAATCTGCAATACCGATCTGGAGTTAATGCGCGGGTATCTGGACTTCCGGGGCGTTCCCGGCCACGAGTTCGTGGGCGTGGTGGAAGAGGCCCCGGATCACCCGGAATGGATGGGCAGACGGGTGGTCGGCGAGATCAACGCTGCCTGCGGGATCTGCCCCACCTGTCGGGCCGGGCGGCCCACCCACTGCCCGAACCGGACCACGCTGGGGATCCTCGGTCGCGATGGCGCGTTCGCGGAGTACCTCCTCCTGCCGGTGGTTAACCTCCACGAGGTGCCCCCCGAGATCCCGGATGAGGCCGCGGTGTTCGTGGAGCCCCTGGCCGCCGCTCTGGAGATCACCCAGCAGATCCATATCCATCCCACGGATCGAGTGGTGGTGCTGGGCGATGGCAAGCTCGGCCAGCTGGTCGCACAGGTCCTGCAGCTCACCGGATGCGATCTCCTTGTGATCGGGCGGAACCGGAACAAGCTGGATCTCCTGGCTCGACGGGGAATCCCCACTGCGCTGGTGGATGAGGTGAGCACGCTCTCCGCTGACGTGGTGGTGGAGTGCACCGGCTCCCCCGAAGGCTTTCAACTCGCCCGTCGGTGGGTGCGGCCGCGAGGGACGCTCGTGCTGAAGAGCACCTATCACGGCACGGTGGAAGCGAACCTGACGATGGTCGCCGTGGATGAAGTGGTGATGATCGGCTCCCGCTGCGGGCCATTCCCACCCGCTCTCCGGCTCCTCCGGCAGGGGCTCGTGGATGTGCTGCCCATGATTCACGCCCGCTATCCACTGCATGAGGCCGCGCAGGCCTTCGAGCACGCAGCCCGCAAGGGCGTGTTGAAAGTCCTGCTGGATGTTTCCCCATGAGCGCTATGGCGCACTGGGAGGCTATCCAGAGAGGCACCATTGTCCTCTATCGCTTCCGGGGCTTCCCGTGGAGCGATATCCCACATGGCTTCCTCACTCGGAAGGGAGGGGTGAGCGTTCCGCCCTTCGCTTCCCTCAATCTGAGTCATTCGGTCGGTGATGATCCCGCGGCAGTGGCGGAGAACCTGCGCCGGGCCTTCGCCGCCATCGGTTTACGAGCGGAGGAGATCGTTACCGCCTGGCTGATCCACGGGAACGAGGTAGCCCTGGTGGACACGCATCATCAGGGCAGAATCCTGGAAGGCGTGGATGGATTGATCACGGCAGAACGAGGCCTGGCTCTCTTCATGCGATTCGCCGATTGCATCCCGGTCCTGCTAACGGATCCCGCTCTCCCGGCGGTCGGCATCGTGCATGTTGGCTGGCGGGGGCTGGCGGCCGGGGTTCTGGAAGCCGCTCTGGAGATCTTTGAGCGCCGCCTGGGATCTCGCCCCCCCGTCCTCCACGCGGCCCTTGGCCCTGGGATCGGAGGGTGCTGCTACACGGTGGGCCCGGAGGTCATCGAGGCCCTGGGGCTTCGCGTCGGGAAAGCGCTTCCCCTACACCGGATTAACGGGGCCTGGCATCTTGATCTGCCGAAGGCTGTTCGCTGGCATCTACGCCATTTGGGGGTCCCCTCGGTGATTACCGCCGGGGTGTGCACCGCCTGCCATCTCGAAGACTGGTATTCCCATCGAGCGGAACATGGAAGGACCGGACGCTTTGGGGCCTGGATCCGAAATCCATGAAGGAGTTCCCCCTCAGGCCCCGGCCGGTAAGGGGATCGCGATGTCGCGACGCCAGCGGTTCCGGCCGGGTACGGAGGCGAGCCCATTCCATCAGCTCATGGTGGCTCTGGACCGCCTGGAAAGCCTCCCATGGGCTTTCCTGGGCCTATGGACGCTCGCCCTGGGGATGATCATCGGGCTGGCCTGGTGGGAAGCATCTGGATCTCCGGAGGTGGGCGCCGGTGCCATCGGAACGTTCCTGGCCTTCGCCGGAGGCGATGCCCTGATGTTGGTCCAGCTTCCTCGCCTTGGGTATTCCTTCGGCCCGCCCAAGCCACCCTTCATCGCCTTCACGCTCTTCCGCCTGTTCTTAAGCCTGGGCACCCTTCCCCTTCGGCCGTTTTCCTCAGCGATCGGGCTGGCCCTGATTGGGCACCTCGCCTTCACGGGGAACCTCCTCAATGCCCTCTACCGGGAGCCCTTCCGGCTAACCCTGACGGAACTG
Source organism: Chloroflexota bacterium (assembly GCA_030550075.1). Lineage (GTDB taxonomy): Bacteria > Chloroflexota > Anaerolineae > Thermoflexales > Thermoflexaceae > Thermoflexus. The sequence continues at coordinate 21,215 of JAUQQB010000004.1, forward strand.
ATCCTGGCCTCGCCCAAGCTGCGAGGAATGCCTCCCCTCCGCATCCTGCATCTTACGGATCTCCATCTGGAACGCCTGACTCGACGGGAGCAACAAGTCTTGCAATGGGTTGAGGACTTGGATCCAGACCTGATCGTCTTCACCGGAGATCTCCTCAACCTGAGCTATGTGCGCGATCCGCAGGCCCAGGCCCAGTGTAGCCGGTTCCTGGAAGCGCTGCATGCCCCACTGGGGGTTTATCTGGTCACGGGGACACCCCTGGTGGATCCACCGGAGGTCGTAGGGCGCATCCTCTTCGGTTTCACGCATATCACGTGGCTGGATAATCGGATCGCCCGCTTCGGGCAGCTGGGCCATCGAGGGCCTCAGATTTGTCTGCTCGGCCTGACCTGTACGCACGATCCGGAGCATGATGGCGAGCGGCTACGGGAGCTGATGCGCCAGGTCCCTGCCCACGCCCTCACTATCCTGCTCTATCACTCGCCGGATCTCTTTCCAGAGGCTAGCGCGCTGGGAGTCGATCTCTATCTATGCGGCCACACCCACGGCGGGCAGATCCGCCTCCCACTGATCGGCGCGCTGGTCACGGTCTCGATTTATGGGAAACGCTACGAAATGGGTCTGTATCGGCGAGGTTCCACCACGATGTATGTGAGCCGCGGGTTGGGGATGGAGGGGCTGGGAATGCCACGGATGCGATTGATGTGCCCGCCGGAGATCGTCCTGATTCACCTGCAAAGCGATGAATCGGAATCGTAGGACAACTGCAAGCAGTTGTCCTGCAACCGGAGGGATGATCCCGTGATGCGACGTCGCTTAGAAACTGCGATCTCACTCTTCCTGGCGCTGGCGGTTATTGGGGTTGGATGTGGGATCTGCCTGTTAGGAACCTTGGCCGCGCGTGGGGATCTCTCCTGGACCATCGGAGGCGCTCAGTATCGCCTGTGGCTGATTCGGGAACGGGAAGGCGTCGGGCTGGCCCTCTCGCAAACGACGGCTTACCAGAACCCAGAAAGCCGTCTATGCCAGCGCACGAATGTCTGGTTCTGGCTCTGGGCTCCTCGCATGAGCCTGCAGCAGGTGAATGACGAAGAATGCCCACCTTTGAGACAGCGCAACGATCCGCGGATTGAGAAAATTCCTACATAGAGACGGGCCAGACCCCACCCCTGTCTTACGCGGGACCTCCTATCTTGACCTCATGGGGCGCTCGAGCATATATGATCCCTCCTCTTGCCCTCTCCATGGCCCCCGGTGTAAGATGAACGTTGCATCTTGTCTTTATCTGGAGGACTTATTCGATGGATTTTGAACGCTTCATTCGACTTATTGGCATGCTAGTGTTAGGGGTTGCCGGATGGCGGCTGGGGATGGACGCCGCCCGGTTGGGGCTGGATTCACGCCCGGACTGGCACTTTGCTCTGGCCTTTGCCCTGGTCGGGGCCATCCTCGGCCTCATCCTCACGCCATGGCTCACCATCCGCCCGGCCGCTATGATCCGCCAGATCGTCCGATCCATCCCATTACAACAACTGATCGCTGGCACCATCGGGCTGATCATCGGGCTGATCATGGCCGGGCTGGTCTCCTATCCGCTCTCCCTCCTGCCTGACCCCCTGGGCCGGGTGATGCCCTCTCTGGGGGCGGCGTTCTTCGGTTACCTGGGCCTCACGGTGGCGGGCACCCGCTACAAGGACTTGCTGACGATACTCCCCCGCCACCTACGTGAGGGGCGGGACGGCGAACATCTGATCCTGCTGGATACCAGCGTGATCATCGATGGTCGGATCGCCGATGTTGCGCGCACCGGATTCCTCCAAGCCACGCTTCTGGTGCCTCGCTTCGTCCTGAACGAGCTCCAGCACATCGCGGATTCTCAGGATCCCCTGCGGCGCAACCGGGGCCGCCGCGGCCTGGAGATCCTCAACCGAATGCAGAAAGAAAGCCACGTCCCCATCCGCATCGTGGATATGGAGGTCGAAGGCCGGGAGGTGGATGAGAAGCTGATCGCCCTGGCCCGTCGACTGCGCTGCCCGATCATGACCAATGACTACAACCTGAACCGGGTCGCCGAGCTTCAGAACATCCGTGTCCTCAATATCAATGAACTGTCCAACGCGGTGCGGACGGTTCTGCTGCCCGGGGAAACGTTCTCCCTTTCGATCATTCAGGAAGGGAAGGAGACCGGACAGGGTGTAGGTTACCTGGAGGATGGGACGATGGTGGTGGTGGAAGAGGGGCGCCGCTACATTGGACGGGAGATCCCGGTCGTGGTGACCAAGGTACTCCAGACCGCTGCTGGGCGGATGATCTTCGCCCGGCCCGAAGAGCTGACCCGCGGCGGCTCCTCCTGAGATCGCTGGTTCATGGCCCCTTGGCCCCTTCGGCCACCTGCTCCGTCCCCAAACCTCTCTGGAGGTGCGAAACCGATGAGCCTTGCGGTGTATAACTTCCTGACCCGGCAGAAGGAGCCCTTCGTTCCGCTACGCGAAGGACGGGTTCACATGTATGTCTGTGGGCCGACCGTCTACGATCACGCCCACCTTGGCCACGCCAAGCTTTACGTCTCCATAGATGTGATCGTCCGCTACCTCCGCTATCGCGGCTATAAGGTCCGCTATGTCCAGAACATTACCGACGTGGGGCATCTGCTGGATACCGGTGAAGATCGCATCCTGAAAGGAGCGGCCCGGGAGCGTTTAGAGCCAATGGAGCTGGTGGAGAAATACATGCGCAGTTATTTTGAGGACATGGACGCGCTGGGAGTCGTGCGGCCCGATATCTCCCCACGAGCTTCCGGCCATATCCCTGAGATGATCGAGATGATCAAGGCCCTGATCGAAAAAGGCCACGCCTATGAAGTGAACGGCTCAGTGTATTTCTCGGTGGAATCCTGGCCGGAATACGGGAAGCTCTCCGGCCGCCGCCTGGAAGAACAGGAGGAAGGAGCCCGTATCCCGGTGCGAGAGGAGAAACGCCACCCCGCTGATTTCGCCCTGTGGAAACGGGCGGAGCCGGAGCACATCCTGCGCTGGCCCAGCCCATGGGGCTGGGGTTATCCCGGATGGCACATCGAATGCTCCGTGATGGCCACCAAATACCTGGGACAGCCCTTCGACATCCACGGCGGGGGCATCGATAACCTCTTCCCCCATAACGAAAGCGAGATCGCCCAGGCGGAGGCGGCCAATGGGGTGCCCTTCGCTCGCTACTGGCTGCTCACCGGATCCCTCACCGTGAACGGTGTGAAGATGAGCAAGAGCCTGGGGAACGTGGTGCGCATCAAGGATGCCCTTCTGCGATACCGACCCCAGGCGATCCGATTGTTCATCCTCTCCAGCCATTACCGCTCCCCCATCGACTACAGCGAGGAATCCATGGAAGCAGCGGAGAAGGGGCTGGACCGTCTCTGGAACACCGTGATCGAGGTCCGGGAACGGCTCGCCCGAGAGGGCGTTCCGGAGGCGGCCGAGCCGGAGGCGTTCATGGAGGAGATCCAGCGGACCCGGCGCGCCTTCCTCGAGGTGATGGATGACGATTTCAGCACGCCGGAGGCCCTTTCAGTTCTCTTCGAGTTCTCCAAAGCCGTCAACAGCCTGCTCTTCGGCGGGACCGCCGCGGGACGTCCGATCCTGGAGGCCATCGACGCGGTTTATCGGGAGTTCGGCGGCCAGGTCCTGGGGCTGATCCCGGAGGTCATCCGACCGGACATCCCGTCGGATCTGGTGGCCGGGCTGGTGCAGCTGCTCATTGAGATACGGGCGGAAGCTCGCCGCCAGCGTGATTTCGCCCGCGCCGATCAGATCCGTGACCGCCTCCGGGCCTTGGGGATCATCCTGGAAGACCGCCCGGATGGCACGGTGTGGCGAATGGGACGTTCTTAATCGATCCCCTTCGGGGACAGGGGATGCCTTCGGCACCTTCCGGCCTATAAAATCCTGGAGTCACGATTCAGCCATTTGCACGCCATACGAATCGGGGCGTTTCACGCGGGTTTTCTTTCAGGGACTTCAGGGGCTGAGCCGCGCGCCAGAGGCACGCGGCTCAGCCCCTGAGCTATTTTCTATCCCCCGCCCCAGGGCTCAGAAGAGCTGTGAGGAGCCTGCCGAAGGAGAATCGCGCGCTTGAGAGAGGATCCGAAATTCGCCGGCAGTGTTTTCGCTGTGATAGATCATCAGGCCCCCAATTTCAGATCCCCCACGGCCCTTCGGGCCGTTGGGGGGATCCAGGGGAGAGGGGTATCAGAGTGGATCAGGGATCACGTGAACACGAGCTAAAGGCTTAGACACTCCCTGAAAGTTAGGGGGGCTATACGATGTCAGCGAAGGAGACGTTATCCGCTCAGGAACGCCGAGAGGTGCTCGAAAAAGAAATCCGGCGGTTTGTGGAAACCCTGCGTCGGGAGATCGATCCGGAGCAGATCCTTCTTTTCGGTTCTCTCGCGACAGGCGAAATCCACTCATGGTCTGATATCGACCTGGTGATTGTGATGAAAACCGATCTGCCCTTTATCGAGCGTCTTCATTTCATCCGGCGTTTGCTCAAGCCCCGCGTAGCCACCGATTTACTGGTATACACCCCTGAGGAATTCGAACAGCTGGCCCGGGAACGGCCCTTTGTGCGAGAGGAAATTGTAAGTAAAGGAGTTGTCCTATATGAACGAGGCCGCTAAGCCATGGTTAGATTTTGCCCAGCAGGATCTCCTTGCCGCAAAGGCACTGCTGGAGGATGAGATTTATAACCTGGCCTGCTTCCACGCTCAACAATGTGTAGAGAAAGCGCTTAAGGGTCTAATCGCTGCTCACGGCCGTACTCCACCGCGTTTACATTCGATTTCTGAACTGTTGAGGCTTCTGCCTCCCGAGCCATTTGCAGATATTGCAGAGGAGCTCACAATCCTGGACGATTATTACATCCCTGTGCGCTATCCAGATGCCTTGCCCGGCTCTCTTCCTTACGGACTCCCCGGTCAGCGTGAAGCGCTTGTTGCGGTAGAATTAGCAGATGTAGTTATAAAGAGAGTTATGACACAGCTTCGCATCAGTTAAAGTTAGGAGTTGTGAGCCACAGGGCTTTTAAGATTCTAATCAAAGACGGCATAACGGGGAGGAGAGTAACTATTCAGCCGTTCTCCAGCATTGTCTATACGGATATAGGCGGTTTCCTCCTGGGGGCTTTTGGGCCGAG
>JAUQQB010000181.1 GCA_030550075.1 Chloroflexota bacterium
GCCAGGTGCACCTCCACCTCCACCGTCGGGTTGCCACGGGAGTCCAGGATCTCCCGCGCCCGCACCATCTCGATCCGTGTGGGGAAATCCAGCGCGCGCGTCATCGTTGGGTTCCCTCCGTGAAGTCTCCGCTTTGATTATAGCCGGCCGACATAGAACCGGCGATGGGCCTTTCATAAAAAAAAGAGGGAAACCGCGGCTCTGTCGCCTGTTTCCCTCTCTTTCTTTGATTCGCCTTCTGATCCAGGCAAGCGCTCATCCATACAAGTAAGGGCCGGATTGGATCGCCCGGGAGATCGTGAGGAACCTCCCGGCAATAATAAATCATGACCGTGTCAGGATTCAACGGAGCCGTATCCGGCCGCGATCCATTTCATAGACCACCTCGCAGAGTCGCCCCACCTCGGCCATCCGATGACTGGTGATCACCCATGTAACCCCTTCCGCATTCAGCTCCAGGAGCAGACGGTGGATCTCTTCCATTCCCTCCGGGTCAATATTACTCGTTGGCTCGTCGAGCAAGAGGAGGCGAGGCCGCTCCATGATGGCCTGAGCCAACCCCAACCGCTGGCGCATTCCGGTGGAGTAAGCCCGCACCGGCCGTGGATCGTCCGGATCCAGCCCCACTCGCCGCATGGCCTCCCGCACATCCTGAGGGGAGATCGCGTTTCGAATCATGGCCAGCAACCAGAGATTGCGAAAGCCGCTATACTGGGGCAGGAAACCGGGGCTCTCGATCAGCGCCCCCGTATCCGGCGGGAACTCCACCTCCCGGCCGATTTCCTTTCCCCACACCCTGACCCGCCCGGCGGAGGGACGCACCAGGCCGCAAATCACCCGCAACAGCATACTCTTGCCTGCGCCATTAGGGCCCACCAGCCCGACTCGCTGGCTCGGTGCCACCCTCATGGTGACATCTTCAAGCACCTTACGGGAGCCTATCCGGAGGGTAACCCCTTCGACTTCAATGGCCCATCGGGTCATCGGCTCTGCTCCACACCGCTGATATCAATCCGACTCATCAGCACCCATCCGACGCCCAGCATCCCCAGGGCCCACACGACGTTATAAGACAGAGACCAGAAAGGGGAGAGATCGAACGAAGAGGCGAAAGGCGCATGCCATCGAGGGATCCCCTGGACACCGGGCAGCCAGCGAATGCTTCCAGGACAGATGCTTCCGATCACCCATGCACTCAGCAGGAGCAACAGGTTCGCCCCAAAGGCCAGGGCTGTATGGCGCAGCCTCACAGCCAGGACCTGCTGTCCCAATCCCAGCGCGGTCAGGTTGCTTCCCCAGAGCAAGAACATCAGGATCAACGTCCACCATCCCGCAATGGGAGGAGCCAGGTTCTCCTGACGCAACCAGAGGCTCCAGTTGATCCCCGGGAATGACCCGAACCACGCAGCGACCAGCCCGGCGCTCAGGAAGCCAGCGAGGGAATATCCCCACGCGGCGATCGAGAAGGCGAGCGCCTTTTCGAACCACCAGCGCCGGCGCCCGCCGATTCGAAACAGGATTATTCCATGTTGCCGGAACAAGTCCCCGACGCTCAAATCCCCTGTTCCGAAAAGAAACCACATCTGGGGCGCTGCCCAGAACAGGAACGCCCTCCACTCCATCCGGCCAACCGGAGGACCTCCCAAGGCCAGCCAGAGGACATCGACCACACTGGCGCGCGCGCCGGAGGAGGCGGCCCTCGCTGCGATTTCATAAGCCAGCACTCCGCTGATCCCGGCGAACAGCCCCAGCCCGGGTCCTATCCACCACCCCCAGAAAGAGGCCAGATGCCATCGAAGACGCCGTCCGAGATCTCCCAGGCGGCCCCCTTCGGCCCAAGGACGTTCCTCTCCCACGAACTCCCAGCGCGCAGCGGCCCAGGCGCTCCAGGCCAGCGCCGCTCCTACCCAGGCAAACCAGTAACCCTGCGAGAGCGCGATATGACGCAACCACCTCCATGGCTCTTCCATCGGCGGGAGATCCAGAAACCAGCGCCGGTGAGGCCATCCTTCGAAGTTCGGCAAAGCCCAATCCATATGCCATGCGATCAGCCCCAGCAGGGTCAGGCCCAGGCCGGCCAGATAGCCCACGATGGGGCGAGCGGCGCTCAGCGCGGCCGCCAGGGCGAGCAAGCCAACAGCCAGCCACCCCAGAGTGAGCAATCCGAACAGCATCCCGAGCGACAGACCCGGCGGAAGCGCGACCGCCGCCGCCGAAAGCCCCAGGGCGTCCGGCCGCGCCCGCGCCAGGTCGCTCCAACTCGCCGAGATCGGGAAGAGCGCCGCGCCGGGCAGAAGGGCGCCCAGCGCCAGGAGCCCCAGGTAGAGCCCCAGCATGACCATCAGGGATCCCACCCGAAGCGCCCACCAGCGCAGTCGGCTTCCCAGACGCAACACGATCCACGTATCGAAAGGTTGAACGGCCCAGCTGGGATGGCTGACCAGCAGCCAGAGCGGGGTGAGCACCATGAAACGCCAGATCTTATGATTCAACAGGGCAAACATAGGGTCCAGGGCCCCCGCCGTTCTCCCCAGAGCCGCCCCCTGATGGAGCAGTCGATCCGCCTCCAGGGCCGCCAGAAGGAGGGCGATCAGAAAGGGAATCCCCCAGCGGGCGCCTTCCAGAAAGGGGATCTCAAGCGAAATCCAGCGGTAGAGACCGGGACGGCGCATATAGGGCAGCTCCCTGACCGATAGCGTTCGCGCTAATCTTCCCGTCTGTTTCGCCACTCACCGATGAACAGCAGGCCCAGGCCGGCCAGCCCAATGCTGGCCTGGGAAACCAGAACCCGAATGCCATCCATCCGGTCCAATGCGAAGGGGATAAGTCCGGCGACTGGCGTCCAGGTCTCCAGGCGAAGCAAGGCCAGGAGCGTCAACAAAACGAATGAGAACACGGCAGGAAGAGCCTGGGGGAGATAGCGCCGCGTGGTCCAGGCGCCGATAGCGAGGCCGAAGACGGACCAGACCGCTCCAAATGTAAACCCCAGGGCGAGAAGAAAAGCAATATAGGCGTCTGGCGCACGCTCGAATAGTTCCCCGAATGGTCCATAATCCCCGGGCATCCGGGCCAGCTCGGGCGGCGGAAGACCGCGGGGAACGAAGAAGTGCAGGAGGCCAAACAGTCCGGCAGGCGGGAGGGCCACCGCAAGGCCTCCGGTCAGGGCCGCGGCGGTCAGCCGGGAAATGAGATATTGTCGGCGGGTCGTGCGGAGGCGGATCGCCCGGCGATAGCCGGTCGCCCGATCCAGCGCCAGCGCCTCCGCATATGGAAGCGTAGCCACCAGCGGGGCCAGGAGCGGATACAGGCCGTTGCCATACACTCGAAGGAAGCCATGATACACATTGAATTGGGCGGGATGCCGCAGGAGACCATGGGTCTGCACGAGCTGCAGGTCCTGCAGATACTCTGGGAGGCGCAAGCTCACGCCGATCAGCCCCATCAGAACAGCAAGCCACAACCCGCGATTCCAGAGCAGCGCGCGATGAAGCTCCGCCCGCCACATCTTCTCGACCTCGATAGCCGCAGAAGAAGAGGAAGCCTTCAGCAAGGCTTGCCGCCCGGATTGTCCGGGCTCCAATATCCTTGGGCCTGAACGTCTACGGGGGTCCACCATTGAGTAGCCAACCGCATATGGACGACCTGGCCTGGTCCTGCCCATGTAGGATATACAACCAATGTATGATCACCGATGTCAGTTACCCACTCCGATGCCGCATCATTATTCACGAACTCCAGGCGCCCGTTGATCTTATAATCTGCGCCTACAAGATAGCTACACCAGCTAGCATTATCATAAGATTGCTTGGTCTGGTTATAGGTGGTCGTTGATCCACCGAATTTCGGAACTGTGACATCATACCAGTACCAGGATCCTGCGGCTGCAACTGTTGCGATTATAGATATGAGCAAAGCGAACACCCAGGTCCCAGCTATCAGGCGGCGCATCGCATACCTCCTGCGTTAAGGGTTTTCCATAATTAATTACCCGCAAAACAGTCCAGGGGTTGGGGAGACCATCTAAGCCCCAGAATTCCTTCTCCAGGTTTGGGGGGCTGGGGCCCCCACCTCCAGCGATGCCCCAGCCCCCCAAAGACGTCTCTCCCTCTCCAGAGACCCCCATCAGATCCATGATGAAGGCTACACATGGCGTGTTCCCCGAGAACGGCGAGTCACGACCCGCGGTTCCAGAGCAGGGCGTGATGAAGCTCCGCCCGCCACATCTTCTCGACCTTTGCACGCTTACCGCTGGAAAGCAGAAAGGAGAAGCTCCAGCGCCGTCTTCTCATCCAGAGCCCCTTCGATCCGGACGCAGACCTCCGTATCACAGGTCATCGCCATCCCATACGGCATCCGCCGCTCACAAAGCGGGCTCTCACAAACCCGGGCGCTGACCAGGTCTACGGGAAAGCCGCCATGAACCTCCCGACGGGGGATGAGCGATCGTTTGCGCCACTGCCTGAGGACCATCTCCACGAACCAGCCCGTAGGCGCTTCGCTCCGCGAGCTGATCCAACTTTCCCTCCTTCCCTCCACATTCGATCATCATCTCCGCGCTGGGGCGGAGCGCCGACTCCCAGAGGGGATCTGGCTGGGCGATCCACAGGGCTCCATACGCTCGCTCGTCATAGATCCGTCGCCTCCCCTCCCGGTCCCGCACCTCCTGAATTATGGCCCGCACCTGACCCTCCGGCCCCACCGCCATCCACGCCCGCTCCACTGCCCCATCCGCCCCGGGCTGCGCCCATTCCCAGTAACGCAGCGCCCCATCGCCCGCCACCCGCTCGATCGCAATGCCCTCTGGCCCTCGGGTCACGGGCAGCTCGACGGCCGGTATTTCCCCCTCCACCGGCCGCCACCCCGCCGCGGCCAGTCGCCCCGGATCCACAAAAGGCGGGAACGTCCACCGCATCTCCTCCGGGGAGGAGGGCTCCCAGTGACAACGGGGTCCACCCGGATCCAGGAGACGAAGCTCCCATCCCTGTCTGGCGGTATGCCAGATCTCCACATAGGGACGATCGTCGTCCAGGACAAAGCGTCCGTGAAACCGAACAGGCCATCCGGACGCCCCAACCTCCAATGTCGACGTGCCGTGGATCTCCCGGCCGTTGGCAGGATCTGGGGCGGAGGGATCGAAGAAGCGACGGCGGAAGGCCCAGTGGAGGATCCGCCCAGGGCTGACCGGAGGCGTGATGAGATAAGGAGGAGGTTCAGCCCCTGGAGGGGTAAGCACCAGGACCGAAGTCCCGCCATCGGCCGCAGGCGTGTGGGCCGGCTCCGGGGTGGTCCATGACAGAGCAGGCGCGGAGGGAAGAGGCGAATCCCGCCATGCCCCCGAGCTCAGGATCCATCCGCCCAGCCCCATTAGCCCTAGCAACCGCAAGACAGGGAGCCTCAACCACCGACGGCCCTTTCCATTTACGAGCATCTCGAACCCCCCATCGTCACGAAGAGAAGAGGGAATATTGAACTTCGCCTTTCTAAGAACTCATCTCAAAACTCTCCATGTGATGAGGAGACAGGCCAGGTGCACGAAACCCCGGAAGGTGGTCAGGAGACGTTCATAACGCAGGGCCAACCGTCGAAAGCCTCCCTTCAACCAAGCCAAGAAGCGTTCCACCGCCCCCCGCAAGACCCGATCCGTTTCCGGGTCAAAACGATACGGCCGTCCCCGCCGGGACCTCCGACGATTCCGGGGATTCACGGGGATACTGGCCCGGATGCCCCGGCGCCGGAGTTCCGCCCGAACCGGGCGGCTGTCATAGGCCCCATCCCCGGCCACTTCCCAGGGCCGGGTCCGGCGCCCCACCCGCACCCTCCTCAGGAGCCTGGAAAAGACGACCCCCTCCGGCTTCTGCGCCGATGTCCCTTCGATCCCCACCGGCACCCCCTGCGCCGTCACGACCGCGTGGACCTTCGTCCCCTTCCGCCGACGGTAGCCATCTATGCCCACCCCCTCCCCCCTTTTTTAGCCTCCACGGTCGTCGCCTCGACCCCGACCCCTTCCAGGGACAGTTTCTTCTCCCGATACCCCCATTCCAGGAGGCGCCGCCACCGCCTTTCCCATACCCCTTGGGCTTCCCATTCCTTCCGCCTCCGCCA
>JAUQQB010000182.1 GCA_030550075.1 Chloroflexota bacterium
GGCCCTTTGGGCCGTGGGGAGGGGGGAGAAGGGGGGTGGGGCCATTCCGTTCCACCCTTAGAGCTTTCAACTGCGTAACTCCTAACCCTGAAAGAAGGCGAGGCCGCTTTGGGCGACCTCGCCTCCGATTCCAGGACGATCAAAGGCGGGTGGGACAACTTGGAGATCCACCCGCCTTTGATCCGCCGGTGACTTCTACTCTCCACAAGGAGAGGACCTTCCCACCGTGCCGGCAAAGGATGCTCCGGGCAGCCGGTCATGCGCCGAGGAAACACGCCAGACCCTTTCAGGCCCTCTACCCAACTGGACGGCTACCCGCCCCCGGACATCCCAGCCACGAAGCCGCCCTCCGTCATTTTCCGCACATCCAGGACCTCGTTCAGCTTCTCCGCCGGCAGGAGGCCCATCTCCAGGACCACGTCCCGGATGGTCCGGTTCTCCGCCATCGCCCGCTTCACCACCTCCGCGGCCCGGTCATAGCCGATGTAGGGTGTGAGCGCGGTGGCCAGGATTGCGTTCTTGTGGACCAGCGTCTCCATATGTTCGCGATTGGGCACGATGCCGCAGATGCACTTATCGGCCAGCACGGTCGCCGCGCTTGCCAGGATATGGATGGATTGGAGCAAATTATGGGCGATCACCGGCAGAGCCACATTGAGCTCAAAGTTCCCTGAGGCGCCGGCCATGTTGATCACCACATCGTCACCCATCACCTGCATGCAGACCATGATCACCGCCTCAGGGATCACCGGGTTGATCTTACCGGGCATGATGGAGGACCCGGGCTGTAGAGCGGGGAGCCGGATATCGGCCAGGCCGGCCTGTGGGCCGGAGTTCATCCAGCGCAGATCGTTGGCGATCTTATACAGCGAAACGGCCACTGTCTTCAGCTGGCCGCTCAGCTCCACCGCCGCGTCCTGGGCCGCCTGGGCTTCAAAGTGATTTTCCGCTTCCCGGAACGGCAACCCGGTCTCCTCGCTCAGGGCCGCGGCGATCCGCCGACCGAACTCCGGATGGGTGTTGATCCCGGTGCCCACCGCCGTCCCCCCCAGGGCCAGCTCCGCCAGATGCGGCAGTGCCGACTCGATCCGGCGGATCCCATGTTCGACCTGGCTGGCATAGCCGGAGAACTCCTGGCCCAGACGCACTGGCATGGCATCCATCAGGTGGGTGCGGCCGGTCTTCACGATATCATCGAACTCGCGCGCCTTATCGAGGAGTACCTCGTGGAGATGGCGCAGGGCCGGGAGCAGCCGTTCATGCACCGCCAGATAGGCCGAGATATGGATGGTTGCCGGAATCACATCGTTGGAGGACTGGCCCAGGTTCACATGGTCATTGGGATGGATCTCCTTGGAGCCGATCGCGCCGCCCAGGATCTGGATGGCCCGGTTGGCGATCACCTCGTTTGCGTTCATGTTCGTCGAGGTTCCCGACCCGGTCTGGAAGATGTCCAACGGGAAGTGATCATCCAGCTTCCCCTCAATAACCTCCCGGGCCGCCTGCATGATCACGTTCGCCCGTCGCTCGTCCAGCAGGCCCAGGTCCCGGTTGACTTTCGCGGCGCAATACTTGATCAGGCCCATGGCACGGATGAAATCCCGGTGGAACCGAATCCCGCTGATCGGGAAGTTCTCGATCGCTCGCTGGGTCTGAGCCCCCCAGAGCGCATGGGCCGGGACCCGCACTTCCCCCAAGGAATCCCGCTCGATTCGGAACGCCTCCATGGCAGCCTCCTCATAGGTGGATCGCGCCACCGCCGCCCCTGGTCCCGGAATAAGGATGTCCCCTCGCCCTAAAACCGATAGGAATCGAAAGGTTTCCCCCGTGGGGGCGAAACATTTTTCGCCCCTACGGGGGAAGGGATCGTCCAGTTTGTCCAAAGCCCGACGACATGTTGCGTTGGGTTAACGCCAGAATCGAAACACCAGATTCAGCACCAAGGTAAGCAACAAGCTGAGCAAGATCGAGGTGGCCAGCGGGAAGAAGAACACGAAGTTCTCTTTCTGGATCAGGATGTCGCCAGGCAGGCGGCCGAGGCCCGGCACCCTACCGATTCGCATGAAAAATAGGCCGAAAGTTAGAAAGAACAACCCGATCAGGATGAACCAGCGCCCAAACTCCTGGAACGGCATTTCAACGCTCCTCCTCACCATCCTTCCAGATATTTCCGCCACTCCGCGTAATCCCGAAGGTAGGAGCCGAAAAGATAACGGATGGTGGGGACAGGCTCAAACGGCTGACGCAGGAGAGCCATATGAGCTTCGGCCGGCGTCCGGTTACCCTTGCGACGATTACACGCCGGACAGGCCGCCACCAGGTTTTCCCAGCTATGCTTCCCGCCCCGATGGCGTGGGATCACGTGATCCACCGTCAGGTAGAGAGAGGAGCGCCCGCAATATTGACAGGTATACTGGTCCCGCCTCAAGATCTCCCGCTTGGTCAGGCGCAACCGGCGGGGCGGTCGCCGCACTACATAGCGCAACCGGATTACGGAAGGACACGGGAAAACCCGAGAAGGAGTGCGCACTTCGCCCCGGCCGTTCTCCAGGATCTCCGCTTTCCCGTTAAGCACCAGAGCAATCGCCCGGCGGAGAGGGCAGACATTCAGAGGCTCGAAGTTGGCGTTCAGCACCAACACCGGCGCCTGAAGCAGGGATGGGGATCCGAACCTCCTTGAAACCTCCATGGCAGAACCTTCCTGGAAAAATTCCTCTTAGAAGAAAAGCCCTGGGTCGAATAAAAGAGATAGGATTTACGCACTTGGCCTCTATTCAAAGAGAGTTAAAGAGCCCCTCTCCTGGTTAATGGGAGACGAAAAGCAGCTGGGTGACTCCTAAGAGAAACCGGATGGATGCTGATCCGTTTTCTAACCTCATTATAAATAAGGCGCAGAGAATTCGCCAGTGTGGGGGAGGAACGCTGGATCAGCCCCGAAGCTGACTCAATCCCGGGCTTCACTCCCCCCTTCAAGGCGCCAGCTCTGTTCGATCGCCTGGATTTCCTGCCGGAGACGCCGGGCCAGGATCTGACGTTCCTCCACGCTCAGAAAAGCAGCCTCCACCGCGTTCTCCAGGATCCGCAGTACATCCTTCCAGTGCAAACCCATCCCGGCCATTGCAAACAAGTACTCGTCCGTTAACGTAGTGTCGCTGATGCTGGGATCATCGGTGTTTAGTGTGACTTTCAGACCCAACCGATAGAGATCAGGGAGGGGGTGATGATGGAAACCCGCAACCGCACCGGTCTGCAAATTGCTGGTCGGGCAGACCTCCAGAGGGATGTTCCGTTCATGAAGCAACCGGAGGACATGGACATCATGGATGGCCTGGATTCCATGGCCAATGCGATGGGCACCCATCACCAGGATTGCGTGGCGGATGTTCGCCGGAGGGCCTACCTCTCCGGCGTGAACCGTCAGGAGGAGCCCTTGCTCCCGGGCCCACCGAAAAACCGGAACCAAATCCCCTACGGACTCATGGAGCTCATCCCCCGCCAGATCCAGCGCCACCACGCCGTGAGAGCGATAAGCGACAGCCAGACGGGCAATCCGCCAGGCCGTTTCAGGGTTTTCCCCTCGCACGATGGTCAGTATCAAACGAACCCAAATGTCGAACTCCTGCCGAGCCTGCTCTACACCCTCCAGAACCCACTCAGTGACCTCCTCCAGACGAAACCCCTGAGCCTGAGCGAGCGCCGCAGGGTTAAAACGAAGCTCCAGATAGCGGACGTGATCAAGAGCGGCATCGACAACCGCCTCATAAGCCATACGATGGATGGCCTCCTCGCTGGTATAGAACAGACGAAGGAGCTGGAAACGGGAGAGGAAACGGTGGAAGTTCGCGGGCTCGCTGACCGTGAACCGAATAAGAGGCTCCAGCTCCATCGCCCCCAGGTCCAGTCTCAGATGGATCTGATGGCGACGAGCGATCTCCATCAGGGTGCTCAGGCGAAGAGAGCCTTCCAGATGCCGATGTAAATCGACTTTGGGGAGACGATGAAGAAGGGAGCGCCATGCCTGCGCTACCGGGCCGCGCCGGAGACGAATTCGCATGCGCTCCGGAAATTGCTCAATCGTTCTTGACCCCTTGTCCTCTTGACCTCTCACTGTCCTAAGCTCCGGATCCTCTAAGCGGGTTTACGAAAAGTCGGTTTTCTATCCAGAGGGCGAAATGGACCTCTTCTCTCCTCTCCCCCACCCCTGATGGTCTCACCACGCTTCTCAACAATCCCTGAAGGAATCGAACGCCTTCTAAACTGGCGCGACGAACAGAGAGGAATCCAGGCTACGGTTCGCCGAAGAGAAACTCTAACAATTCATCAGGGGCTGCGGTCGGCGGCTTGGGGATGGTGAAATAGAAAGTGCTTCCCTTCCCCAGCTCGCTCTCCGCCCAGACTCGGCCGCCATGGGCCTCTACGATCCGCTTGACGATCGCCAGGCCCAATCCCATCCCCCCAAACCGTCGCTTTGTTGATCCATCCACCTGATAAAACCGATCGAAGATACGCTCCAGTTTATCCGGCGGGATCCCGATGCCGGTATCCTGAACAGACACCTGGACGTGGTCCTCCAGGTCCTGAACGCGAACCGTGATACGTCCCCCGGTGGGGCTGAACTTCACGGCGTTATGCAGCAAATTATCCAGGACCTGGGAAAGCCGCTCTCGATCCCCCCAGACTGTCACCGGCTCGCCAGGGTCCTCGATGACGAACTCCAGGTCGGCCTGGGAGACAGTGAGCTGGAAGCTCTGGACAGAGATGCGGGCCAGGGTTACGATATCCACTCCCTCAAAATTGAGCGTCCCTCGCTCGATTCGCTGGAGAGTGACGATATCCCCAACCAGCCGGCTCAGCAGGTTAGTTTTCTCCGCGATGATCTCCACCGCCTCTCGCTGCGCTTCTGTTAAGGGCCCCATCGAGCCATCCAGGAGGAGATCCACATATCCCTTGATGAAGGTCAGGGGGGTTCGCAATTCATGAGAGACGTTCTGCACGATTTCATCTTTCAGACGATCGGCCTCCTGTAGCTCTTCGTAAGCCCGGCGCAGCTCCTCCGCATGCGCCTTCAACTCGTAGAATAGGCGGGCGTTCTCAATGGCGGCAGCCGCCTGCGTGGCCACAATGGTCAGCAGACGCTCATGCTCCGGCTGAAAGGCATTGGGGATCTCATGGTCCACCGAAAGAGCCCCGATCACCCGATCGCCGACCATCAGCGGGACACACATGAGAGAGCGGACCGAAGGGTCAAACACCACAAAGCGGGGATCCTGCGTGGTATCCGGGACATAAATCGGGTGCTTCTGCTGGACAACCTGGCCGGCGATCCCCTCGCCGATCCGGAGGCGGGCCTCCTGCCGCCAGCGGTCCTTGACCCCGGCGGCGGCCCGGATCTCCAATAGTTCCGTGCGGGGGTTCAGCAACATAATGTTCGCCGCCCGACAATGCAGGACCTCCCGCAGGGTCACCACCACTGAATCCAGCAGGACCCCCAGATCCAGAGTGGTGCTCATGCGACGGGCGAATTCATAAAGGGTGGTGACCTCCCGCAGGCGCTGGGTCGTCTCACGGTAGAGGCGGGCGTTCTCCAGGATCACCGCCAGATGGCCCGCCAGGGTGGTCATCAGGCGCAGGTCCTCTTCCGTGAATGCGTCCAGGCGTGGGCTTTCCGCGTTGAGCACGCCGATGACTCGATCCCCGATCTTCATCGGGACATCCAGCTCGGAACGGGTGCCCGGTTCTGCCTCCAGATAATCCGGATCCTGGGTGACATCGGGGACCAGGGCGGGGATCCCCGTTCGGGCCACCCGGCCGGTGATCCCCCGGTGGATCGTGAGGGGAACAGAAATTGCCTGCTCGGAGAACCCGTAATGCCCGTAGCTCTGGAGGCGACCGGTTTCCTCCTCCAGCAGCAAGCATTCCACCGCTTCGAAGCCCAGCGTTCGCTGGATAGCGAGGAGGGCCTGGCGGATCACACGCTCGGGATCCAGCGTGGCTGTCGCTGCCGCGATCACCTCATAAAGGATGCTCAGCTCATTGAGCCGACGGCGCACCTGATGGAAAAGCCGCGCGTTCTCCAGGGCGATCGCCAGCTGCCCGGCCA
>JAUQQB010000183.1 GCA_030550075.1 Chloroflexota bacterium
CCCTCCCCACGGCCCTTTGGGCCGTGGGGAGGGGGGAGAAAGGGGGGTGGGGCCCTTCCGTCCCACCTTTAGAGCTTTCAACGGCGTAACTCCTAAACCGAACTTTGAATGAAAGAGAAGTTCAGACAGACCCGATTGGCAAATGCGGGCGATAGCATGCGAAACGCTCGGGTGAATTCTCTTCCGGCGAGGTGAATGTTCATGCCAGCGCTCTCACCTGTTCAGATCACACTTTTGATCGTTGGGGTTCTTCTGGCCACTTTCATCCTGGGAGGCTTGCTGGCGATTTTAATGGTATGGCTGACCCGGGAGGTCCAGGCCGTCTACGGGCAGGCTCCGACGACACCTGCGAAAGCGCCTGCGCCAGCGGCGGAGGCGGTGGCCGCTCCCGCTGTTCCCTCCCAGCGAATCGGTCCATGGCCTTTTGTCATCAGCGGCCTTGCTTTCCTTGTGGTCCTGGCGGTGATTTTCTACCCAATGCCGCAGCCGCAGGCTTCCACCCCGGCTTCTTCCAATGTGGAAGGCAACACGCTCGCCTCGGTTCCATCCCCTGCTCCAGCTGTGGTGGCATTAAAGGGGAATCCTGAGAAAGGGAAGGAGCTTTTTGCAGGCACATGTGCTTCGTGCCACGGGCCCGATGCGAAGGGATTGCCGGGGTTAGGCAAGGATATGACCACCAGCGAGTTCGTTCGGAAGCAGACCGATACCCAGTTGCTGGAATTCATCAAGAAGGGGCGCCCAGCGACGGACCCGGCGAACACCACGGGGGTAGATATGCCGCCGAAGGGCGGCAACCCGGCCCTCACCGATCAGGATCTGGCGGATATCATCGCCTTCATCCGTACATTCAATCCGCATCAACCATAGGCTATTCGAACGGCCTGCGCCGCTGCAATAGGGATGAGGCGTGCCTCGTCCAGGCCTTTTCAAGGCGGTGAATCCATGTGGCGGTTTTAATTCGGCGGGCCGAACCGTTCATGCTTCCCTGGGGGTTAGGGGCTGGGTGGGCCGCTGAGGGCGGCCCACCCAGCCCCTAAAACTTTCCTGTCGGCCAGAGGATTGAAAAGCCCTAATGCCCTGCCCCTACCAGTTGTCAGGCCGATGAAATCTTGTTAAAATGTAACCAGCGAACGCGCCCGTAGCTCAGCCTGGATAGAGCGTTGCCCTGCGGAGGCAAAGGTCGCAGGTTCAAATCCTGCCGGGCGCGCCACGCATGTCCGCAGAGGCCGCCGATCGGCGGCCTCTGCTAATTTTATCCCCCGAACTCTGCTTACAGGGATCCACGATGATTCTGGCGGCTTATCGAGAGTGGGCTTCCGAACAGGTTCGAGGGGCGCTGCAAGCCCTGGGCCTTCCACAGCCCCCAACGCTGGAATGGCGGGATCTCCCCTTCGCCTATACCTGGGGCATGGCGACTCCCCTCGCGATGCAACTGGCCGCCCAGGAGAAAAAGACCCGCCCGGACCTGGACGTCCCGGCTCGAGCTCAGGAGATCGCCCAGCGCCTGGCAGAGCACCTCACCGGGATCCTGGAAGGTGATCCTCGCTTTCAGCGGGTGGAGGCGGTGCGGGGTTACCTCAATCTTTACTTCGATCCTTCTCAGGTCGCCCGTTCCATCATCGAGACGGTCCTTCGGGAAGGGCCAGCGTATGGCCACGGTGCCCCGAAGGGCGAGCGGGTGATGGTGGAATTCTCCCAGCCCAATACCCATAAAGCCTTCCACATTGGCCATCTCCGCAACGCCATCCTCGGCGATGCCCTCTCCCGTATCCTGGATTTCGCGGGTTTCGAGGTGATCCGCGCCAACTACCCCGGGGATATCGGGGCTCACGTGATCAAGTGCCTGTGGGGGTATCTCCGGTTTCATCGGGGGGAGGAACCAGCAGAACGGCGCGGTGCCTGGCTCGGCCAGATCTATGCCGAAGCGGAGGCCCGCCTGGGGGAGGCAGACGCTTACCGCCGGGAAGCAGTTCGATTTTTGCTGAACGCCTTTCGAGAAGAGGGGATCACTCCATGGGTGCAGGAGTTTCTCTTAAATCGCCTCTCGGAGGCCCTGGCAGCCCATGCCGCTTCCGGGTCGGTGGGTCAGAAGGACACCGCCATCCTGATCCGGGCGATGGCCACCGGGGAGCCTCCGGATCTCGATGCCATTGTGGATAAGGACTGGTTGTGGTCCCTCTGGGAAGCCATGGGTCGATGGCTGGAGGAGCTGGCGGAGAAGGCGCAGGGTCGGCGAGGCAAGAGCGGAGAAGCGGATCGTCAAGCGGTGACCGCCTTGCAGGCTCGTTATCAAGCCATCGGCCATCGCCCCGAGGAATGGAACTACGAAAAGGAAATCCGATCCCTCTTCGCCCGATGGGAGATGCGGGATCATGAACTGCTGGAGCTCTGGCAACGGACCCGCGAGTGGAGCCTGGAGGAGTTCCGGCGGATCTATGAGGAGCTGGACATCACTTTTGATGTTTGGTTCTTTGAAAGCGAGGTGGAGGAGGAAGGGAAACGGATCGTGGAGGAGCTGATCGCGAAGGGCATTGCCACGGACCTGCGTCCTCACGGCCCGGTGATTGTGGAGATCGACCGTCTGCTGGGGCAGGAAGGAAAAGAGGAATACCGGACCCTGGCGATCCTGCGCAGCGATGGGACCACCCTGTATTCCACCAAAGATCTGGCCCTGGCCAAGCGCAAATTCGAGGAATATCGCATCGATCGTTCGATCTACGTGGTCGATGTCCGCCAATCGCTCTACTTCAAGCAGATCTTCAAGATCCTGGAGCTATGGGGCTTCCCTCAGGCCAGCAAGTGCTACCACCTGGCCTATGAGATGGTGACCCTGCCGGGCGGGAAGATGTCCTCACGGGCGGGGACGGTCGTCCTCTATGAGGACTTCGCCGCGGAGGCCCGGGAGCGGGCGCGCCGGATTGTGGAGGAGAAGAACCCGGCGCTCCCGCCGGAGCAGAAGGCGCGGATCGCGGAGGCGGTGGCGAAGGGGGTGATGAAATACAGCATGTTGAGCGTCGACAACAACAAGGTCATTGTCTTCGATTGGGACGCCGCGCTGAACCTGGAGGGGCAGACTGGCCCGTATTTGCAATATGCCCATGCACGGGCCTGTCGGATCCTCGAGAAAGCGGAGACGCCGGTGCGGCTGGAGGGCGATCGCCTCTTCGAGACCCTGGAGCCACAGGAAGTCGCGCTGATCGAGGCCATCGCCGCCTTCCCGGATCTGGTCCAGGCGGCTGCGGAGCGCTACAAGCCTCTGTTAATCGCCAACTATGTCTTTGATCTGGCGAAAGCCTTCAACGAATTCTACCGCGATTGCCCGGTGCTGACGGCACCCTCCCCCATTCGGGAAGGCCGGCTGGCCCTGGTCGCCGCAGCCCGTCAGACCCTGGCCAATGCCCTGCACCTCCTGGGAATCCCCGCGCCGGAGGTCCTCTAAGGAGGGCGTTCGATCCATTAGACTTGCTGCGCCATTGCGGTGAGGGGCTTTTCAGGGCCGGGAAGGCCACTGAAGGGGGCCTTCCCGGCCCTGAAAATTTTGGCTCACAAAAGAAGCAAGTGCTTTGCGCGCTTCACTGATATTAAGTTGATGGCTGACATCGAAGGATACATGTGGACGGTAGCCACCATCAAGCATAGATGAACTGATTCCAGCCTCAGCAATTACCTTCCAAGCACGACGAACGCTCTCTTCAGCTACAGCAGCAAAGTATAGCTCAACAGCAAAGGCCATACGTTTGTAAGGTCTTGTAAAGTTATACCCTTTGTCGTCTTGTAAAGTCGTACCTTAACAGTTGCGCATTGCCATACCCCTTTTCGGACATCTCGGGTATGCTTCTGGGAGCTCTCCCGAGCAAAGGAGGTGTCCAATGGGACGACGCGAACCCCTGACCGAGCAGGAGAGGGAGCGCATTTACCAGGCCAAGTTGGAGGGGAAAACGCTGGAAACCATCGCCGTTGAGATCGGATGCTCCCTCTCCTGTGCCCGTAAGTGGTGGCGGAGAGGGCGAGACGAAGGGCGGAAAGGACTTCAGAACCGACCTCAGGAGCCCATTCGGCAAGGCCCTCTCCGCCGCTTTGTGCCTCAGGTCGCCGAGGCGGCCCTCGCCCTGAAACGTCGTCATCCCCGTTGGGGCCCCGACCGGATACTGGCCGGACTGCGCACCGATCCGAGCCTCCAGGGACTCCCGTTGCCGAGCCGAATCCGTCTGGCCGTCTTCTTCCGGGAGCGGTGTCCGGAGTGCGTGGCGAAACGGATGCCCCGCTCAACCAGAAACCCGCCACCCCTAAAGGCCACCGGTGTCCACGAGGTCTGGCAATTGGACATCCAGGAAGGCGTTCGCCTGGAGGACGGAACCCCTGCATCCATCTGCAACATTCGGGACTCGGTGGGGGCGGTGATGATCGCCAGTCGGGCCTTTGCTGTCCAAACCGACCACCACTGGCGTAAACTGCGGTGGACCGAGGTACAGCGGGTTCTGCGAGAAGGGTTCACCGAGTGGCAAACCTTGCCCGACAGCGTGATGACGGATAACGAACTGACCCTGACGGGCAGTCCGACGGACCCCTTTCCCAGCCTGCTGACCCTGTGGCGGGTCGGTCTGGGCATTCGTCACCGGTGCATTCGTCCTCACCGGCCCACGGACCAGGCCCAGGTGGAGCGGAACCACCGCACGTTGAGCAACTTCGCCCTCGGTGAGGCGGGCCGCACCAACCTGAGCGCGCTTCAGCAAACCCTGGACCAGGAACGGGTCCTCCACAATATGTACTTTCCCTCTCGGGCCAGCGATGGTGGAGGGCGACCGCCGTTGGAGGCCCACCCACAACTCCTTCACCCTCGCCGTCCCTACCGACTGGAGTGGGAACTGGCTCTCTTTGACCTCCGGCGAGTCTACGACTACCTGGCGACCTTTACCTTCCAGCGCCGGGTGAGTACAGCCGGTCAGGTGAGCCTGGGCAGCCAGGTCTACTCGGTGGGACGGGCTTGGGCCAGGCAGAGCCTCCTGGTCCGGTTTGACCCCCGGCGGAGGGAGTGGGTCTTCTATCGGGAGGAAGAGGGGGGAGCAGGAGATGGCCCGTTGCTCGCCCAAAGGGCTGGATGTGGAAACCCCGACGAGTCTGAAGCCGGACACCCTCTCTCTTCCCGTTCCGGTCCAGTTGACCCTCCCCTGCTTCATCTAAAGGGCGCAGGATTGCGAGATTGTTAAGGTATGACTTTACAAGACCGCAAGGGGTACGAAATTACAAGCACTTACAGGACTTACGCAGTTGATCACTATCCATATGGAGGTCAAGGGGCCCCTCCCCCTCTTTATGTTTGGGCTGGGACGGGCGCCGAAGGTGCCCGTCCCAGCCCAAACAACCCAGGAGGGAAGGTTAACTGCGTAACTTCTTCTATAATAGAAAACGAACACGATAGGGAACAATCTATCGCCTCTCGAGCCGACTACAGGCGTCTGTCTCTTCGGTGCCCAGAGGTGTCCCATGGCGGTGACGGCATTCAGCGAGGCGGAGCGGAAGATTCTGATCTACCTGCGGGACCACCGAGGATATCATAGCCCTTACACCATCGCTCGGGATCTGGCCATGAACCCCCGGGATGTCATCCGGATTCTGGAGGAGCTCTCCGCCCGGGGGCTGGTACGCCAGAGCCTGGCCAACCCGGTTTACGGCATCACCGATCAGGGGCGGGCCGCCATTGGGGAGAGCTGACGGGACCTCCCTGGGTGGCGATTCAGGACCCGCAGTGGGGAAGGCAGACAGGGATGAGCCGGCCTTCGCTCATTCCCGCATCTATGGGGATTGTTTTTGTAGGAGCTACGCTGTGAACCGTTTCCCACAGGTTTTAGAGCGGGCCCCTTTCCTCCCCCAGGCGAGAGCTGCTTAAACGAGAAGTTACGCTGTTAACCTTCTCCCCCGGTCAATTCTCCTCTTCAGGATCTCCCCGGAAAAGCAAAAAACGGGGCGGGCGGCTTCGCCGCCCGTCCCGTTTCGTAACGATTCAGCTTAGCCACATTCGGTTCGGAGCTCCTGCGAAGAGGCGGAAGGGTCCCATCCCCCTGGATCCCCCCTCCCCACGGCCCTCTGGGCCGTGGGGAG
>JAUQQB010000184.1 GCA_030550075.1 Chloroflexota bacterium
CGGACTGTTCGGTGCCTTCTACGCTGGCCTGCGGGGACTCAGCGTTCGGATCATTGATGCCCTTCCCCAGCCGGGAGGGCAGCTGGCCGTGCTCTATCCGGAGAAGTTTATCTATGATGTCCCGGGTCATCCCAAGATCCTGGCGAAGGATCTGGTGCGCCTTCTGGTCGAGCAGGCCTCCACCTTCAACCCCATTTTCTGTCTGGGGGAACGGGCCCTCTCATTGCGTCGGGAAGACACCCTGTGGATTGTGGAAACCGATCAGTCCGTTTATTCGTCGCGGGCAGTGCTGATCGCGGCGGGCATTGGGGCCTTCCAGCCCAACCGCCTGGGGAAGCCGGAGATCGATCAATACGAGGGGCGGGGGCTCTACTATGTGGTGGCTGAGCGGCGGCCCTTCCGCAACAAACGGTTGCTCATCGTGGGTGGAGGCGACACAGCGGTGGACTGGGCACTGAACCTCAAGGATTTCGCCGCCCACACCACGCTGATCCATCGCCGCGATCAGTTCCGCGCCCATCCGGGAAGCGTCGCTGAGCTGATGCGCTCGAACATCGACATTCGCCTTTTCCACGAATTGAAAGCAGTCCATCCAGGGCCGGATGGCTACATTCGCGAGGCGGTGATCTTCAACAACCGGACTGGGGAGGAGACCGTCATTCCGGTGGACGCGATTATCATGAGCCTGGGGTTCAAGGCGGATCTGGGGCCGATCAAGACGTGGGGGCTGGAGACGGTCGGGAATCGTTATATTAAGGTGAATACGCGGATGGAAACCAATTTACCAGGGGTCTACGCGGCTGGGGATATCACTGCTCCTGAAGGGGTGGAGCCCCTCAATTTGATCGTCATCGGATTCGCCCAGGCGGCCACCGCTGTCAACTATGCGGCAACTTATATCAACCCTCAGGCCAAGGTCTTCCCTGGACACTCCAGC
Organism: Chloroflexota bacterium; assembly: GCA_030550075.1. Taxonomy (GTDB): domain Bacteria; phylum Chloroflexota; class Anaerolineae; order Thermoflexales; family Thermoflexaceae; genus Thermoflexus. The sequence continues at coordinate 938 of JAUQQB010000184.1, forward strand.
GAGATGCGGTTGGGGTAATGAGCAGGAGTTACGCGGGTGGTTTTCTCCTGGGGATTTGGGGGTGGGGCCATTCCATCTCTCCTCGCAGGCCCCGAACGGCGTAGCTCCTAATGAGATAGAACTTACACCGTTGGCCGCCATCCAGGGAATCCGAAGCTGGGATCCCTGGAATTCCAGCGGAGCGATGCCGGCTATGGTCAATTGGGGCGAATGGGTGGAGCAGAAGATCCTGGAAGCGATCCGCCGGGGGGAGTTCGACCGTCTCCCGGGGAAAGGGAAGCCGCTCCGGCTGGAGGAGAACCCTTACCTGGAGCCGGGCCTGGCCATCGCCTATCATATCCTTCGTCAGAATGATGCCCGCCCCGAGTGGATTGAGGCGGATCTGGCGATCCGGCGGGGGATTGAGCTGGCCCGCCAGGATTTGCGGCGGACGCTACAATGGCGGGAAGAGGCGTTGCAAGCCCTGGAGGGGAGGACCGATCCTGGAAGCCGATCCGAGCGGGAATGGGTGGAGGCGGAGTGGGATCGGGCCCTGCGGGCCTTCGCCCGGCGGATCGCTGAGCTTAATGAACAGGTCTTTCTCTATAACCTGAAAGTCCCCATCTATTGGCTCCAGCGGTTCAAATTCGATCTTCATGAGGAACTCCGGGCGCTGGGGGTGCCGGAAGCCGATATCGAGCGCCTTGGCGTAGGGTGATCGAAAGGGGGCGAGAAATATCCACTTTTGGTAGAAGAGAAGATCGGCTGGGCTCCATCTGGCCTTGACAGATATCCGGCAGGTCTCTAAAATTTGAAACAAACCCTTGTTCTGGAAAGGAGGCGCCTGGGGCGGACGTGAACGATAACGGTTTTCCACACGCCGGAAAGAGATCCCTCGAGGGATAGGATTTCCCTCTGACGGTCGCCATTCCCGGAAACCGCCATCTCTTATATCTTGCTAAAAGGAGGAGGCCATGAGGTTTTCCAGGATTCTGATGAGCCTGGTGGTGTTCAGCCTGCTGCTGGCTGCCTGCGCTGCACCAGCTGCGCCGGCAGCGACGCCCACTCCTGCGGTGAAGGGCACCATTAAGATCGCTACGCAAAGCCCGCTCTCGGGCGGCCAGGCGGCCCTGGGGGAAGGCCTGAAGAACGGTGCCCAGCTGGCATTGGAGCAGCTCAAGGGACCGATCGAGGCGCTTGGCTTCAAAGTGGAGCTGGTGCCCTTTGACGATCAGGCCAAGCCGGATGTCGGCGTGGCGAATGCCAAGCAGCTGGTGAACGACCCGGATATCCTGGCCGTGGTCGGCCACCTGAACTCTGGCGTGGCGATTCCCTCCTCGGAGACTTATAAGGATTTCGATCTGGCGATGGTTTCCCCAGCCAACACCAATCCCTGCATCACTGACCGCGGCTATTTAACGGTCAACCGGGTGTGCGGGCGGGATGATGTGCAGGGGGCGGTAGGCGCGGAGTTCGCCTTCAACGAGCTCAAGGTCAAGACCGCCTTCGTGATCCACGATAAGACGACTTATGGCCAGGGCGTGGCCGAGTTCTTCCGCAAGCGCTTCGAGGAGCTCGGCGGCAAGGTCCTGGGCTTTGAGGGGACGGAGGAGAAGGCCAACTTCGACCCGTTGATCACCGCCATCCAGGCCGTCAACCCCGAGCTGATTTACTTCGGCGGCATCTACGATCAGGCGGGGGTCTTCTTCAAGCAGGCCCGGGAGAAGGGGATCAATGTGGTCTTCCTGGGCCCGGATGGGATGGACTCCTCGGAGCTGGCCAAGATCGCCGGCGATGCTCTCGTGACGGGCGGTGGGATGTATTACACCAGTGTCGCTGCCCCGCCCACAGCCTATGAGGGGGCCAAGAAGTATATTGAAGACTACAAGGCCCGCTTCGGCAAGGATCCGGAGCCCTTCTCCGCCCAGGCCTATGACTCCATGGCCATTGTGCTGAAGGCCCTCGAGGAGGCGATCAAGGAGGCCGGCGGCAACAAGCCGACCCGCAAGGCCGTGGCCGAGAAGGTCCGGGCCACCAAGGACTTCCAGGGAATCACCGGTGTGATCACATTCGATGAGCGGGGTGACCCGGTTAAGGCCAAGTATTTCGTGATCAAGGTGATCTCCGGAAAGCCGGAGGATTGGGGCAAGAACCAGCTGGTGAAGACCCTGGAGCTGGCGCCGCCGCCCTTCACGCCGGAGCTGAAGGCGGCCTGTGGGGTCAAGTAAAGAGATGATTCGGGGCGGGAAGGGGGATCCCCCCTTCCCGCCCTGCTTCGCCAAGAGATCCCGTCGATCCTTTCATCCGGTTCCTGAAGTCTCACGGGGTGGAGATCGGAGATCGCGCTTGGGTAGAGGAATTCCATAACCGAGTGATTTGGAATGCGCAAGGCGATTTCGCAATCCGTTCTTTACCAGGCCCTGGTTGTTCCGCTGATCCAGCTGTTCGTCTTTGTGGCGATCAGCCTGGTGGTGATCGGGTCCGTGGTTCTGATCCTCGCGGCCCTCTTCAATCGCCCCGTGGCCGGCGGGATGACCCTTCTCCAATTCGTGATCCGCACGCTTCCCCAGGTGGCCATCGATGGGCTGGTGATCGGTTTCCTCTACGCCATGATCGCCCTGGGCTATACGATGGTCTATGGGGTGCTGCAGTTCATCAACTTCGCGCACAGCGAGATCTTCATGGTCGGGGCCTTCATCGGCGTCGAGCTCATGCTGGCGCTGGCCATCCCTTCAACCGCGCCGCTGATGCTGATCATGGCGGGGATCCTGCTCGCTGTGGCGGCGGGGATGATCGGCAGCGGTCTCCTGGCGGTGGTTATTGAGCGGGTCGCTTACCGGCCGTTGCGGGGAGCGCCCCGTCTGGTGCCCTTGATCTCGGCCATCGGGGTCTCGTTCTTCCTGCAGGATGCCGTGCGGGCGATCGAGGGGTTGCTCAATAACGCCTTCTATCGCAATTATCCTTCCTTCCCCGTTTTGAACCAGCAGATCCCTCTGGCCTCATTCGCTCTCGCTGGTCAGCCCATTCAGATGCAGATCCAGGCTAAGGTGATCTTCATCATCATCGCCTCCCTGGTGATGTTGAGTGGATTGAACTTTGTGGTGAATGCCACACGGCTGGGCCGGGCGATCCGGGCGGTGGCCCAGGACCGCCCAACGGCGGCTCTGATGGGGGTCAATGTGGATCGGATCATTATGCTGACCTTCCTCATTGGCGGAGCCCTGGGCGGGGCAACGGGGGTCCTCTTTGGGATCCGGGTCGGTCGCATTGATCCCTACGTGGGGTTCATCCCCGGGATCAAAGCCTTCACCGCGGCAGTGTTGGGCGGCATTGGCAACATCACTGGGGCGATGCTAGGCGGGATCGTCCTGGGGGTCCTGGAGGGATTCGCCGGCGCTTATCTTTCCCAATTCACCGGCGGGGCCTTTGGGGCCGAGTATAAGGATATCTTCGCTTTCGCCATTTTGATTCTGATCCTCATGTTCCGTCCGACCGGCCTGCTGGGCGAGATGGTCGGCCAGAGGGCCTGATGGCTTCTGTGGCAAACCTGGGGGTGGCGGGGTGGGCGGCTCTGGCATCTGCCTCGTTACCCCCTAAACCCGCGCGCTTTGGGCTGCGGGGAGGCCCCTTGAGGAAGAACGATGTGAAACGAGGTGCCGGATGATCAGCGCGAAGGCCAAAGTCTGGATCGAACGGGTTCAGAACGGGCGGTCGCTCTATCTCGTGGGTGTTCTGGCTTACATGCTGGCCGCCCTTCTCCTGATGAACTGGTTGAACCAGCCCGGGTTACGGGATGCGGTGTGGTATCCTCTCGTGTCCGCTCTCGCCTTCGCCGCGTTCCTGGGCTCTCTCCTCCTGATTTACTACGCGCCGCTCGCCGGGCTGGTGAAGGGGATCCTGGGCTTGAGCATCCTGCTGGTGCTCCTTCCCTTCCTGGGGGTTCGCAACACCTTCCTCCTGGAGGTGGCGACCCAGGTGGGGATCTTCGCCGCCATGGCCCTGGGGCTGAACATCGTGGTGGGCTTCGCCGGGTTGCTGGACCTGGGATATGTGGCGTTCTATGCGGTGGGTGCTTACCTATGGGCCATCTTCGGTTCTCATCAGGCCAACACCGCCTTCGGGACGGACCGCTTCCCCCTGGAGTCGGAGTGGTTCTTTCTCTTCCTCTTCCTGGCGGTGGGGGTGGCGGCCCTCACGGGGATCCTGCTGGGGTTGCCCGTGTTGCGATTGCGCGGGGATTATCTGGCCATTGTGACCCTGGCCTTCGGCGAGGTGATCCGGGTGATCGTCAATAATCTGGATAAGCCGATCAACCTGACGAATGGCCCTCAGGGGATCCGGCCGGTGCAGCGTCCGCCCCTGTTCTTCAAGCCATGGTTAAACGCGCTGGGGATCCGGCTGGACGATCCCACGCTGTATGCGCTATATTTCTACTTCCTGGTTCTTGTGGTGATCGGCTTCGCCATCTGGCTGGCCCGGCGTCTGGAGAACTCCTGGGTCGGACGGGCATGGACGGCCATCCGGGAGGATGAGCTGGCGGCTCAGGCGATGGGGATCCCTCTGGTGCGGATGAAGCTGGCGGCCTTCGCCACCGGCGCTTCCTTTGCTGGGGCGATGGGCATGATTTTCGCCGCGAAGCAATATTTCATCAACCCCGAGAGCTTTACTTTTATGGAATCCATCGGGGTCCTGGTGATGGTGATCGTGGGGGGTATGGGGAGCATCCCCGGGGCCATCGTGGGGGCCACGGTGGTGACCATCCTGAACCTCCAGATCCTGAAGGGCCTGTCGCTGATGCTGAACAAGCTGCGCCAGGCCGGGGTGGTGCTCCCAATGATCAACTTCCCCCTCAGCCAGTGGCCGACCCAGCTGGAGCCTGCCAAGTATGAACGGCTGGTCTTCGGGATCCTCCTGATTCTGATGATGATCCTGCGTCCTCAGGGCATCATCCCGGAGCGACGCCATCGGATGGAGCTGGCCGAGGCCCTGGGCCGGGAGGAGGCTCAGGAGCCGGAGCGGTTGCCGGTGGAGGAAGAGCTTCCACCGGTGATCCCGGCGCCGGAGGTCAAGCCAGCCGGGGATTGAGATTCGTCGAAAAAGGTTGGGGAGTCGAGGCAGGCGACGAAGCCGCCTGCCTC
>JAUQQB010000185.1 GCA_030550075.1 Chloroflexota bacterium
TGCCCCGGCAGACCCCCCGGGCTGCTGACTTCCAGGCGATCCGCGAATTTACGGATCTCGATCCGACGGCCCCGCAGCCGGTAATCCCGATGGCAGACCGCGTTGACAATGGCCTCTCGCACGGCAAAGGGAGGATACTCCGGCCGTTCCTCCCGTTCCAGGCCCCGCACTACGGCCCCCACCTGCATCTCATCCCACACCACCTTCCACGCCTGCTCGATGATCCGCGCCAGGGGACCACCGATCTCCTCCCGGCGCGCATATCCCGGCAACCCTCCCTCGCCATGCGGGGTCGTCCCGGGATATTTCACAAAAACCACCCCGCTCTGGGGAAGGAACCGCTGGGGCTGCTTGCCGAACAGCAGGATCCCCGCCACCGTCGGGCATCCATCCGGGGTCAACGCCCCGATCTCCACCAGGAGCTCCTCCACCGTCCTGGCTATTGATCGGCGCTGGCGGGCTTCCCGCTTGGCAAGGTATTCCTGAATTACCTCCTCATCCAGATCCGCACGGATAGCCCCGGGGACTATTTCCGCCTCATAGTCCCCAATCGATTTGGTCGCCGCCAGCTGCTGGATTTCCCGCCCTTCCAGCGGGCGGTTCTCTGCGCCCCGTCGGATCAGGACCCGTCCATCATCCAGGCTGTGGAGCTCCGGGCTGCGAGGGACGCGCAGGAGGATAATGGTTCTTCCATCCACCTCATTTTGTTCCCATCGGGTCTGGACAGGCGGCCGGCAGCGGAGCAGGGCCCGCCGAAGGGCATCCTCCACCTCCTCCGGATCCGCCCCGAGGGCTCTCCCTTCTGAATCCATCCCGATCACCAGGACACCGCCGTCGGTGTTGGCAAAGGCGACCAGCGTCTCCGCGATCTCCTGAGGGTCGGGATCACTTAAAAACGCCTGCAGCACGCCTGGCTTTCGCAGACCATCCTTCATTCGAGCTCTCCCAGAACCGGAACACGCCTATGCTCATTATATGGCAAACCTGTGCCGGGCATTCCAGAGAGGTTACACCACGGGTCCTATTCGAAGGGCCCCTCCGGCTGCAAAGAGGAGGAGGATTAAGGCGCCTGGATCCCGTTTCGGGGCTCGTCTTTGCATGCGCAGGCGATCTTCCGCTCCTCTCCTCGAACCAGCACGCCCTCATAGAGCGTAAGGCTGGGAAGGGCTTCCCATCCCCCCAGGCGGAAGGGACGCCCGGATTCAATGGGGGCCCACTCCCCATTCAGACGGCGGGCCAGATGGACATGGGCCGCGTCCGCGAACCCACCCTCGCAGGAGGGATGCCCCAGCGGATCCCCGGCCCGGACCCGCGCGCCGGGTGGGATTCGCCCTTCGGCGGCAATGTGAAGGTAAACCATCACCCATCCGGTCTCCTCCCGCCCGTCTCCATCCATATCCAGAACCACCAGACCTTCTCCGGTGCGCGCCACGATCCCATCGGCCACCGCCCGCGCCCAGTAGCGGGAGGGCGCGCATCCGTCCACATCCGGCGGCGCGAAATCCAGCGCCCCCCACGCCGCTCCATTCCCCCATCCTCCATGCGGCCCGCCCGTGAAATACCACCGCTCCCCATCCCCCCAGGGCAGCCGCCAGAGCGGCTCCGGAGGGATCGAGAATGTCGGCTCCGGGCGGAAGGGTTCCCCAAAGAGGGCGCGATAGACCACCGGGAATCCGGAAGGGCTCACGGCCCGGGCCCAATCTTCCAGGGGAAGCACCGCCGCCAGGAACGCCTGCACCGCCACCGTCCCGGCGTTCAGCCCATCCGCCACGCGAATCCGCCGCCCATCCGCAAAACGCACGGTCCACATATGGCGTCCCTTGAAGCCATAATACCCATCGTTCAGATGATCCGCGGCCCAGTTCAGCTGCCGATACAGCCCCTCATAGCCCGGCCGCTCCCATCCCATTGGATAAAGCCGGGCGCGTTCATCCACGGGTTCTCCTCGCACCCATCCGCTTTGCATCTCCAGCAGGGCCAGCAGCACGCGGGGGCCCACGCTGTGGTTCCGCGCCACCTCTTCCACGATCTCGGCTCCGCTGAGCGTCCGTCCACCGATCGTCTCCTGATAGCGGCTCAGATACCCGCCGAACGGGCGGATGGCCTCCGGGATCGAGAAATCCAGATAAGCCGGACCGTAAACCAGCTCGGAATCCGGGATCAGTTTCCGGGCGGGGCCTTTCTCCCGAATCCCCAGCGGGATCCACAGGGGCTGCCCAACCGCGAGCCGCTGAGGATCAATCCCCGGGTTCATCGCCAGGATCGCATCGATCGTCGTCTGGAATTGCTGGGCGAGGCCGCTCAGGGTGTCTCCGGCCTGCACCAGGTAAAGCTCCCGTTCTGGATTCACGCCGGTTCGCGGCGGATCCGGGGTAGGCGTCCAGGGGACCGAAAGCGGGACGGCCGACCGGGGCCCCACGGAGACCGTGGGGCGAACCGGTCCTCCGATCGTCGGTCGGGCGCACGCGACCAGCGCGAGGATCCCCCATCCGGCGAGGCCCATGAGAAGCCATCGCATTCCAGGTGGAGAACACAGACTTTTGCGACGAAACGATCGGGACATCCTGGAAGTTCCCAAATTTTCGTAATCGTATAGCATAGACAGTGGGAATCGGCCAAAGGCCGTTTCACCCTTCTCCTAGCGGGAACCTCCCGCATCCGGTTCCCACAGCTCGGATTGAGCGGTGATGCAGACCGCTTGAAGGCCGTCTCCATCGTTCCCGCCATCGCCTGCGGCCCGCCCTTTCGAGCTTTGGAGGAGAAGAAATGGGAGGGGCGCTGCCCCTCCTCTCGCTGCATGGCCGCATCGTTCACAACAGGGTCAGAAAGAGCGGATGCATGAATTTTATGTGGTCCGTTGAGGAGGGGAAATGCCGCTTCGTCATCATGCGATCACGGACGTGCCGGGAATTCGGGTAGGCCACGCTCAGGATCTCCAGGCCCTCACCGGGGTAACCGTGGTGCTCTGCGAACAGGGCGCCGTCGCCGGGATGGACCAGCGGGGCGGCGCGCCGGGGACCCGCGAGACGGACGCCCTGCGCCCCATGCACCTCGTTCAGACTGTGCACGCGGTGGTGCTGGCCGGTGGCAGCGCCTTCGGTCTGGATGCCGCCTCCGGGGTGATGCGGTATCTGGAGGAGCGTGGGGTGGGGTTTGAGACCCCGGGCGGACGAGTGCCCATTGTCCCCGCCGCGATCCTGTATGATCTGGGGATCGGCGATCCCCGGGTCCGTCCGGATGCGGCGATGGGTTATGCCGCGTGCCTGGCCGCGACCGATGGGCCGGTGCCGGAAGGGAACGTGGGAGCCGGAACCGGCGCGACAGTGGGCAAGATCCTCGGCATGCCCTACGCAATGAAAGGGGGGATCGGCACCGCCTGCCTGGAGCTTGGGGATGGGATCCTGGTGGGCGCGCTGGTGGCGGTGAACGCCCTCGGCGATGTGATGGATCCTCACACCGGGGCGATCCTGGCCGGGGCCCGGAATCCGGATGGCCCCGGCTTCGCCGATACCATGAGGGTTCTGCGGCTCTTAGCGGGCCAGGTCTCCCTCAGCTTCCGCCGGCGGATCCCTGAAAACACGGTGATCGGTGTGGTGGCGACGAATGCAGCGTTAACCAAGGAGGAAGCAAACAAAGTTGCCCAGATGGCCCATAACGGCCTCGCCCGCACCATCCGCCCGGCCCACACCATGCTGGACGGCGATACGATTTTCGCCTTAGCGACCGGCGAGAAGGAGGCGGATGTCAGCATCGTGGGGGCCTTCGCCGCCGAGGCCGTGGCCGAAGCCGTGGTTCGCGCCATTCGGGCTGCGGAAGGCGTCGCCGGGATCCCCGCGTGGCGGGATCTTCAGGGAAAGGCCGGGGCAGAGGCCGGGTAAGGGCAACCGTTCGGGGAAGAGTAGGCCTTCAGGCCTGCCGCTGCCGGCGCGCTGGGAAGCGCGCCTTCCGACTGGTGCCCGGCCCAAACCTGAAAACGAGTTTCATCTCCCTTCTCGTTTATTGGGCCTTAGCGAAGAGCCTTGTTGGTTTCCCTTTCAGCTGGAGCATGATGAACCGGGGAAAGGAGTGCCAAGATGTCTCGCATCTATTGGAGTGGAATGCAGATTATCGGGCTGACCGGGCTCGCAGTGGTGTTGGCCATGTTGCTCAGCGGGATCCAGGGTGGCCTCACCTTCCATCGGATCTCCGATGGCCTGTTCTGGATCGGCCTGGTTTATTTCCTCATTGCGGCGTTCCCGGCGGTGGCGGAGATGGGCGGCAATATGGCCGCGCCCTGGCAGGCGCTGCGGGAACAGCGGCCGCTGGCGGAAGTTCTCCACGACCAGCGGGCCCGCTACGCGCCCTGGATGGCGGTGACATGGCGGTTCGGCCTGGCGGCCTTCCTTTGTCTGGCCATCGGCCTGGGGCTGGGCCTTATATAATAGAGGATGGAGCGAGGTGGGGTAGAGGCGGAGAGCCCCCGCTGCCCTCGAGATCGTTTCTTCCCCTCTCACAGCCCTTCGGACTGTGGGAGGGGAATGGAGCCCTCGAGCTGTTCCCAGGCAGGTGTGTAATGAAAAGCCCTCAGCGGCGTGAGGGGCGCCGGGCCGGAGGGCGCATCCCACGCCGGCGTCATCAGCGTCAGGATCCTCCTGACCGAACCCCAAAGCGCGGCTCCCGTCAAGTCCCGGTAGGGCCGCGTTTGTTTTTCGCTACCTCAGAAAGAAATTGACCTCACCCGTGAGGGTGGCGTTGTGAACCCCACACCCGCTGTCCTTCCTGGAACGCTGGCGTTCGTGTCGATGATACCCCCTGAACGGCTTCTCACGCCGTTTCCCACACCTACGCCCCGGCCAACACCGTTCCCAACCCCGAATTCCCCGCCGCCTGTGCGCATGCCTACCCCAACCCAACTGCCGCCATATCCTTTATATTTCGCTGATTGCGACACCTGCGCCGGCGGCATTTCCATAAGTGGTTGCTCAGGGAGGGCAAACCGTGAGGAGCGCTTACAAAGGGAGCGGGCTAACCCACCGCTCCGCCAGCACCGCCTGCGGCCTCACGGCTGAGCTCGGTGCTGTTAGCAGCCCGAAGAAGCAAGCCCGAAAATGAAAGCCGATACTTTTTCTCGGCCCTCCAGATCGTCCTCTCAATGGCCCTGGTAGCCATCCCCTTTGCAGGGAGGCCGACCCCTTCGGTTGGATAGATCCCTACGACAGCCCCTGCGGCTGACAATTGGTCAGCAAAGGCAACCTTCTTGTTCCTTCAGAACGTCGGCTCGTTTCCCTAGGGAAGGTTGCGGCGTTGGAGTCGGGATGCCTAAGAAGGAATGAAGCGACTGTGTTCCCTGCTGACCTCGCCGAGAAGCTGTCCGAATAATTTCGCAATCCAGGGACAGAAGGCCGATGGGCGCTGTCTTGACCGAAAAAGCAGGGCCCGTGTAAAATGAAGAACGGCCCTGCGGGGTGGTGTAAGGGGCAACACACCGGACTCTGGATCCGGGTATGGAGGTTCGAGTCCTCCCCCCGCAGCCAGGGGAAAGGGCCGCCCGGGGCGGCCCTTTCTTTCATCCCTGGACGGTTAGAAGGTCCGGCTGGCCTTCCGCTCTCTGAAAAACGCAGCCATTCACAGGAGGTCCCATCGTGTTTGCGGTGATCGAACTCGGTGGACACCAATATCGTGTGAAAGTGGGCGATCAGATCCAGGTCGAGAAGCTTCCCCTTCAGGCTGGTGCTTCTCTGGAGATCGACCGCGTTCTGATGGTCGGGGAAGGAGAACAGGTTCGAATCGGTCGGCCGGTCATCCCGGAGGCCCGGGTGCGGGCCACGGTGCTGGGGCAGGTGAAGGGGGAGAAAATCATTGTGTTCAAATACCGACCGGGCGCCAAGCGCTATCGACGCAAGCAGGGCCATCGCCAGACCTACACGGTTCTGCGAATTGACGCAATCGAAGCGGGCGTCCCGGTATCTGTATAAAGGAGGCAACCATGGCCCACAAGAAGGGTGGCGGCGCCAGCCGCAATGGACGGGATAGCGAATCCAAGCGCCTTGGCGTGAAGCGGTTCGACGGACAGT
>JAUQQB010000186.1 GCA_030550075.1 Chloroflexota bacterium
CGTGAAGCCCTCCCCCCGCGCCTTGGGAAGGCGCCGGACCAGAGGGGTGCGCCCACCCTCAAAATAGGGCGGCATCTTCCGATCACCGGAACGGGACTTCTGCCCCTTCCGGCCTCGTCCGGCATAGGTCCCATGGCCTGAGCCGAGCCCGCGGCCCACCCGCTTTCGTTCCTTCTTCGAACCCGGCGCCGGCTTCAACTCATGAAGCTTCACGCTCCACCTCCTCCACGCGAACCAAATGGCTGACTTTGTTGATCATCCCACGCACGACCGGCGCATCCGGCCACTCCGCCACATCATTCAAATGACGCAACCCCAGCGTGCGGAGCGTGTGACGCTGGCGCTGGGAGTACCCGATGGGGCTCTTCACCAGCGTGATCCGAAGCAGTCGAATCCTCTCACCCTTCATGGCGCTTCCGGCTCCATGGTGGCATGGCTTCTTCGATGGGCCTACTACGAATCTGGGCAATCTCCTCTGGGGAGTGCAACATCTCCAGCCCCTTCATCGTGGCGTAAACCACATTGACCGGGTTAGTGCTCCCCAGGATCTTGGTTAACACATCCCGAATCCCAGCAGCCTCCAAGACAGCCCGAACTCCCCCGGCGGCGATCACACCGGTCCCCGGCGAGGCAGGCTTCAGGATCAGCCGGGTGGCTCCGAGCTTCACCATCACCGGATGGGGGATCGTCGTTCCCAGCAAAGCCACTTTCTTCATATTCCGTCGAGCGCGCTCTGTGGCCTTCCGCATGGCCTCCGGGACAGCGCGGGCCTTGCCGATCCCCACACCCACGCGTCCATTCCGATCACCCACCACAGCGACCACCCGGAAAGAGAAAGATCGGCCACCTTTGTGGACCTTCGCCACACGGGCGATATCCACAATCCGCTCCTCGTATTCCACTGTGGGAACTTCCTGAATCTCCGCCATCGTCACCTCGCTTTGCGAACTCCTCTTGTTGCCTCACAGGATGCAATCTGGGAGTGGGATAGGGAGCCAGGTGCCTTTATCGCGACCAGTCCCCTACCTGAAACTGGTTTTAAAACTCCAGTCCAGCCTCACGGGCCGCATCGGCTAAGGCCTTCACCCGGCCATGGTATTTATAGCCGCCCCGATCGAATACCACCTTACGGATCCCTTTCGACATGGCCCGCTGAGCGATCAGGCGGCCCACCCGACGCGCCTTCTCCGTCTTGGTCAGGCCATCCAGCTGCCCCCGAAGCTCAGGATCCAGCGTGGAGGCCGCCGTCAGGGTGATCCCACTCGTATCATCAATGATCTGAGCATAAATGTGCTTCAGGCTCCGGAAAACCGAAAGCCGGGGCTGTTCCGGAGTGCCGGACACTTTCTTTCGGACCCGCAGATGTCGTCGCCGACGTCCTTCATCTCGTGGATGCTCCCAGCTCATCGACAGCTCCTCCCGGGGGCCAGGATTTTATCCCTGAGCCCGAGGATTTTAATCTCATCGAACTTACCAACTGATCTCTATCAAGAAGGGATAATAGGCACCTTCCCCTTTTATCCCTGGGCGTCCTTCCTGAACAGAGATCGAGAGGAAGGGATAATACCAGATGGGCCTCGTTCACACCCGGTCCCCCAGACTATTTGACCTTGCCAGCCTTTCCGGCCTTACGCCGGATAGGCTCGTCCTCCCAGTGATCGCCTTTCCAATAGGTGTAACGAATTCCTTTGCCTTTGTAAGGCTCCGGCGGGCGCAGGGCCCGAATCTTGGCCGCAACCTGGCCCACCAGCTGTTTGTCAATACCCGAGACCGTGATGATGCGATCCCGCGTGCTGACTTCAAAGGTGATCCCCTCAGGGGGTTCCACAATAATCGGATGGGAATATCCCAGATACAGGGCAATGGCCTTCCCCATTGGCTCCGCCCGATAGCCCACGCCCTCAATGCGCAGATGTTGCTGGAATCCCTGGGTCACCCCGGTCACCATATTCGCTAGCAGGGCCCGAGTCAGGCCGTGGAGGGCTTTATGCTTTCGATCATCGGATGGCCGTCGCACGACCAGATGACCATCCTCGATAGCGATCTGCATGGAAGGATGAAAAGTTCGAGTCAAGATTCCTTTTGGCCCGGTCACCGTCACGGTGGAACCATCGATCTGTACCCGAACCTCGGGCGGGATCGGAATCGGTTTCTTTCCTACGCGCGACACGGTTCCCTCCCCTTACCAGACATAGCAGATCACCTCACCGCCGATACCCAGACGGCGAGCCTGCTTATCGGTCAGAATGCCCCTTGGAGTAGAGAGGATCGCAATCCCCATTCCGCTCATTACCAATGGGATGTCTTCCTTGCCCACATATACCCGACGGCCCGGCTTGCTCACCCGTTGCAGGCCCGAGATGGCCGGCTTCCGAAAACGGCGCTCGCCGACATACTTTAACCTGATGATCAGCTTTGGCTGCGGCCGATCATTTGTCACCTCGAAATCCTCAATATAACCCTCTTCCTTAAGCACGCGAGCGATGGCCACCTTGAGCTTGGAGCTGGGGATGGCCACCCGGCTGTGCCCCACCATGGAGGCATTTCGGATTCGGGTGAGCATATCAGCAATCGGATCGGTCACCGCGCTCATCGTTTGCACTCCTGTCCAGATATTCCTCATCGGACGCCTGACACCTTTCTCATGCTGAATTCGGCATGGATGGAAATTTACCAGCTAGCCTTACGAACGCCAGGGATCAGCCCCTGGAGGGCCAGCTCTCGGAAGCAAATGCGGCACAACGCGAACCGTCGGATATACGCGCGGGGCCGACCGCACCGGCGACACCGGTTCCGCACCCGCACCTTGTATTTCCGCCGCATCTCCCGATACATCATGCACTTGCGCGCCACGTCCTCCTCCTCGGGTCTGACATCCGTCGTTTTAACTCTTGCGGAACGGCATGCCAAGCAGCTCCAGCAGCCGCCGCGCCTCCGCATCGGTTTTCGCCGTGGTCACAATGGTGATCTCCATCCCCCGGACTTTATCCACCTGACTGTAATCGATCTCCGGCCAGACCAGCTGCTCCCGGAGCCCCAAGGTGTAATTTCCCCGGCCATCGAAGGAATCCGCTGAGACCCCACGGAAATCCCGGATGCGTGGCAGGGCCACGTTGAATAAGCGGTCCAGGAAAGCCCACATTCGATCCCCGCGCAAGGTCACCTTGACCCCAATGGGGCGTCCGGCCCGCAGTTTGAAGGCCGCGATGGATTTGCGAGCTTTGGTGATCAGCGGCTTCTGGCCTGTGATGGTGGCGATGTTCTGAACTGCGTAATCCAGGGCCTTGGGGTTGGCGACCGCTTCCCCAACTCCGACGTTCACCACCACCTTCCAGATCCGTGGGACCTCCATCATGCTGCGATAGCCGAATTCCCGCACAAGGACCGGCTGGACTTCTTCCAGGTAACGCTGCTTCAAACGCGGAACCACCTTAGTGGTTGTCTCCGCCATCCTGATCGCCTCCCTAAGTCTCACCGGATTGCAAGCAGAACGTGAACCGTTGTCCTCATTAGACTTACGGTTCATGGAAAAGTCGCTTTGCACTTTCTACACTGACGAAGCTTCCGCCCGCCACCTTCCACAGCAAAGCCCACGCGCGTAGGCTGGTTGCATTTCGGGCAGATCAACATCACGTTGGAGATGTGGATCGGCGCCTCGAATTCGATAATGCCGCCCACCTGCAATCGCCCGGTCGGTCGGGGCCGCTGATGTTTCTTCACAATGTTCACCCCGGCGACCACCACACGGTTTTCCTTCGGGAGCACCCGCAAGACTTCTCCCTGAGCGCCCCGATCCTCCCCGGCAATCACCAGGACCTTATCCTTTCGCTTGATCTTGGCTGCCATGAACGCTTTCCCTCCAGGAAAACTCCATAGATCTTGCGCGGATCATATGTAAAGTAATCATCGCCAAGCGTCGAGCTTTGTAAAGCAATCCATTTCGGGGAATCCAAAGGAAGCGACAGCCCCTTCCAATCACCATCTTCATGGAGGGACTGCTCATGTTATCCTCCCCGATGATTCCAGAAAGCGTCGTGAAGCGCGCACAACTCGTTCCGCAGCCTGGAAGGCTATGTCTGCCTGAACATCTGTATAAACTTCGCTGGGCACGCTCGGAGAAGGCAGCCCGTTTGGATAGCGCGTTGGGATATAGAACTGATCCAGCAAGGCTCCATCGCTTTGCAGCGTCGCAAATGCTGGATCGTAGGCCGCGCATTGCCGCGCCAGCTCCCGCACAGAATGTCCCAGGACCACACGGCTTCCTTTAAAATAAAGAACAGCCTTCAACGCCTTCTCTGCCGCCTGCTGGCTATGAAAGCAAGCAGCAGCGTAATGCCCCGCTGCCCTAAGAGTTCGAACCACCTCTAGATCCGCCTCAGCCTGTCGAAGCCAGCGCCAGGCCTCTGTTTCACTCGGCTTCATAAAGCACGATCCCCTCTTGCTGGACCACCCAACCGAGGCCAAACTCTTTCATCCGCTCGAATTCCTCCGGTGTATACACCAGGATCTCGGCCGGGCGGCCGAATTCCACCAAGTAAGGAACCATTTCATGAAGCCTCTCCATGAAAGGGCGATCAGTCCTTTTCACAAGGATCACATCATAATCGCTCAGGTCGTCCGCCTCGCCTCGAGCGCGAGATCCAAACAGGATGATCTTTTGCGGCTCATAGCGCCTGAGCAAAGCGACCAGCCGCTCCAGCTCCGGATCCTCGAGCATCCCCCTACGCATGGCTGCCCTCGTCCCTTTTAAAGCACCTCAGGCGCCAAGGAGATGATCTTGGTAAAGCCCTTGTCGCGGAGCTCCCGGGCGACAGGGCCAAAGATCCGCGTTCCCTTCGGGTTGCCAAATTCATCTAAGATCACTGCGGCGTTATCATCGAAACGAATCGTCGATCCATCTGGACGGCGGTATTCCTTAGCAGTCCGGACGATGACTGCGCGCACGACCTCGCCCTTTTTCACCGTGGCGGTCGGGATCGCATCTTTGACCGTGGCCACCACCACATCCCCGACGTAGCCATAACGGCGGTAAGAGCCGCCCAGCACCCGGATGACCAGGATCTCCCGAGCACCTGTATTGTCTGCCACTTTGAGACGGGTCTCCTGCTGAATCATGGATACGCCTCCTGCGATGCCACTGCTGCATGATTAGACATGTTGCATACCTGGACAGGCGATTGCCCCACCCCCCTTCATCCCTCCTCCCCATGGCCCAAAAGGCCGTAAGGACTTGGCTTTCTCATCCACTTATGCTCTGAAGATGAAAGAACTTCTTCTGCGGGCTGAGCCAGAGGTCTTCAACCCTTGGCTCAGCCCACAAAGAAAACGAAAGGTTACTCGGTCAGGATCTCCTCCCCAGGCAACTGCCCTGGCACAGGCTCCACCGGCTTCTGGGCACGCTCTAAGATCGCCTCCACAATCCATCGCTTGCGACGGCTTAGCGGGCGGGACTCCACAATCTGCACCAAGTCCCCCATGCGAGCCCGATTCCCCTCATTGTGGGCCATGAACTTTCGACGACGGCGAATGACCTTCCCATAAAGGGGATGGCGCACCAGCTCCTCCACCGTCACCACCACGGTTTTATCCATCTTGTCGCTGGTCACCCGTCCGATAAAGCGCTTGCGTCGATCTTTCATCGCCCACCTCCTCGGGCCAGCTCCCGCTCTCGCCGGATCGTTAATATGCGGGCGATATCCTTCCGCAAAGCGCGGATTCGGTTGACATCCTTGAGCTGGCCCATCACCCACTGGATCCGCAGGTTAAACAGCTCCCGGCGGATTTGCTCCAGTCGATTTCGAAGCTCATCATCCGACCAGTTGCGCACTTCCTCAGGACGAAGGGCCACAGTTCCCTCCCTGCAGGAGTCTAGCATTCGAGAAAAACCATTCGGCCTTTTCAAGCTGGGTAGGACTTATGCAGTTGACCTCCGGCGAAGGGGAGTTGAGGCACCCCTCCCCCCTTGATCCCCCCTCCCCGTGGCCCTTCGGGCCACGGGGAG
>JAUQQB010000187.1 GCA_030550075.1 Chloroflexota bacterium
TATACTTCGGCAATACTTGCCTCGCTAAATGGTAGGCAATCCGAGCAATGACAACGTATCGGCTTTCTCGTTGTGTGCTCATGTCCTTATGTATGCCATAAAATTCCTATGATTGCAACAGAGCACTAAAAGGACTTTATCTTCAGGGGTTCGGAGGTTATAGAATAGGGTGCCTGTCCGACGGCAGAAAGATGTACCACATACCCGGCAAAGGAATTTGCGTCGTTTATTCCCCTTTTTAGGCTTGATCGTCCCATTGGAAACGATATTACCTTTGCCTGTTTTGCCATATAAGGTGCATTCTGGATTTGGACAGGCTTCATTTTTTAAGTTATATTTTGGTTTTCTCCCTCTTTTTGCCATCCTACTCCCCTCCCAGCAATGATCTCAGTAATGAGAGGATAGCACACAGAGGGCCAATTATCAACTATTATGGGGTCATTACCGAGGGCTGTGGGGAGGGGATAAAAAATATTTTTGGGGCCGAGCCGCGCGACAAAGGCGCGCGGCTCGGCCCCAAAAGCCCTCAGAAGAAAACCCGCGTGAAACCTTCATATCCGTATTGCGTTGCATGAGAGTGGCTGAATTGTTGCCGCCGCGGTTCATCAAGCAGAGGGCTTACACAACAAGGGGGAAACGGTGGGCGGGCTCCGGACCCGCCCACCGTTTTTCGAAGGGGTCCGACACTGGCGAATATTTCAGGACAGGCGTCCGGTGAGGATGGCCAGCTTGACTTCCTCGATCGCCCGGGTGATGTTGATGCCGCGCGGACATGCCTCCACGCAGTTGAAGATGGTGCGGCAACGCCAGACCCCGAACCATTCGTTCAGAATCCGCAACCGTTCGGCCGCTCCCTGATCCCGGCTATCGAAGATAAAGCGATGAGCCTGGACGATGGCCGCCGGGCCGATGTATTCGCCATTGGCCCAGAAGGAGGGGCATGAGGTGGTGCATGCCGCGCAGAGGATGCACTTGGTGGTGTCGTCGTAGCGATCCCGCTCCTCCGGGGTCTGCAGGCGCTCTCGCTCTGGCGGCGGCTCGTTATTGATCAGATACGGCAGGATCATGCGATATTTCGCGAAGAAGGGCTCCATATCCACCACCAGATCCTTGATCACCGGGAGCCCCGGGAGGGGCTGAACGGTGATCACACCCCGTCCTTCCTCTATTGCCTCGCGCACCAGGACCTTGCACGCCAGGCGGTTGCGGCCGTTGATGCGCATCGCGTCGGAGCCGCAGATGCCGTGGGCGCAGGAGCGACGCAGGGTGAGCGTGCCATCGATATACCACTTGACGTAGTGGAGGGCGTCCAGGACGCGATCCACCGGCTCCGCTTCCACCTCATATTCCCCCCACCAGGGCTTTCGGTCCTTCTCCGGGTTGAACCGCTGGATGCGCAATCGGACTTTCATGGCGTATCCTCCGATGCGGGCTGGGTCTGAGAAGGTGTGGACCAGGTCCACCCCCATGGGGTGCGCTGGAACTTGCGGGCTCGGGCGGTCTCCCGCGCGGCCTCGATCAGGGCCGTGCCCCGCTCCTCCCGCTCCATCAACAGGCATCCTTCCAGCATGATCTCAAGGTAGAAGGGCTCCCCCGCCTGAACCTGTCGCCATACCTGATCCCAGGTTTTCACCAGGAGGTGAAGGTTCCCGCATGCCCGTCGATCCACCTCCGGATAGGGGACGGGCCGGGGGAACAGAACCAGCAAATCGGCGTCGCTGGTGTCCAGATAATCCCCGCGGGCCAGGGAGCCGAAAAGGAACACCGCATCGGGCTCCAGCTCGCTGACTCGCTGCAGGAAGGCCCGGATGCACACGGCCTGGGGGCTATCCTCCCAGGTTTTGCTGCACGAATTCCAGGATCCATTCCGCATGCTCCACACACCGCTGGGCGATCTTGCGATCGTAATACTGAGCCGGATAGCCTTCCGCGAAGTGATTGGGATAACGGGATCCGGTGTAATGCCAATCCAGCTCCCTGGCCGCCTCGACGAGCGCTTCGGGAACGGTCAGCTGGTCAGCGAGCGCCTCCAGCATGGCGACCAGACGATGCCCTCGATGCTCACGATGATGAAAGCGCAACAGCGCCTTCAGCCCTTTCTCCGCCGCCTGATGGGCCTGAAAGGCCGCCCACTCGTAAAAGCCTCCATCCAGCATGGAGCGAGCGGCCTTCAGATCCCGGAGCCCCTGGGCCAGCCAATTCGAATAGCGGGAAGGCATCAATACTTCCGCTCCTTCGGTGGCCACCTGGTGATCACCACTGGCTTGTAGGCGAAGGTCACCTGGCCGTCCCGTCGCCAGATCAGGGTGTGCTTGAGCCAGTTCTCATCGTCCCGCTTCGGGTAGTCCTCCCGATAGTGGGCGCCCCGGCTCTCGGTGCGGTTCAGCGCGCTGAAGGCGGTGGCCTCCGCCACATCTAACAGGAAGCCCAGCTCGATGGCCTCCAGGAGGTCCGTGTTGAATCGATAGCCCCTGTCATCGATCCGGATATGCCGATAGCGTTCCTGAAGCTCCCGGATCTTCTCAATGGCGGTCTCCAGCCCGCTGGCCTCCCGGAACACGCTCACGTAGGTCTGCATCGTCTCCTGGAGCTCGTTCCGCAGGATGGGGACCCGCTCCTCGCCGCTTCCATTGCGGATGCGCTCCACCATCTCAACGGTGAAGGCCTCCGGCTCAGGCGGGAGCGGGGCGAAGTCTGCCTGCTTGCAGTATTCCGCCATATGGCGGCCAGCGCGCCGGCCGAAGACCACCAGGTCGACCAGGGAGTTGGTCCCCAGGCGGTTCGCCCCGTGCACCGAGACACAGGCTACTTCGCCGGCGGCGTAGAGGCCCGGAACGGGCGTGTTGCGCTCATCCCGGATCACGCGACCATCCACATCCGTCGGGATGCCGCCCATCGCGTAGTGAGCAGTAGGCTGGATGGGCACCGGCTCCCGCATGGGGTCGATCCCCAGGTAAACGCGAACGAACTCGATGATATCCGGGAGCTTCCGCTCCAGGTATTCCGCGGTGACCTCTTTGCCGCCTGGAGCGCTCTTAAAGCGGTTAATGGTCTCGGGGCGGAAATCCAGGTAGACGTAATCCTTCCCGCCGATGCCACGCCCCTCGCGGATCTCCATGTAGATCGCCCGTGAGATCACATCGCGGCTGGCCAGGTCCTTCATCGTGGGGGCGTAACGCTCCATGAAGCGTTCGCCCTTGTCGTTGATCAGCACCGCCCCTTCGCCCCGGGCGGCCTCGCTGAGCAGGATCCCCAGCTTGTAGATGCCGGTGGGGTGGAACTGGAAGAACTCCATGTCTTCCAGCGGGAGTCCCCGGCGCCAGACGATCGCCATGCCATCGCCGGTCAGGGAATGCGCGTTGGAGGTGACTTTGTAGATTCGACCGGCGCCGCCCGTGGCGAAGAGCACGGCCTTGCTGTGGAAGACATGGATATCCCCCGTGGCGATCTCGATGGCCACCACCCCGCGGACCACCCCATCCTCCAGGATCAGGTCAGTGACGAAGAATTCGTCGAAGAAGGTGACATTATGCTTGATGCACTGCTGATAGAGGGTCTGAAGGATCATGTGGCCGGTGCGGTCGGCGGAGTGGCAGGCCCGCATAACAGGCGCCTCGCCGAAATTGCGGGTGTGCCCACCGAACCGGCGCTGGGCGATCTTCCCGTCGGGAGTGCGATCGAAAGGCAGGCCCATGTGCTCCAGCTCGATGATCGCCTCAATAGACTCATAGGCCAGGATTTCGGCGGCATCCTGATCCACCAGCCAGTCCCCACCCTTCACCGTGTCGTAGGCATACCATTCCGGCCGGTCCTCCTCCATGTTCCCTAAGGGCGCCGCGATGCCCCCCTGCGCCGTCCCGGTATGGGAGCGGGTCGGGTAGAGCTTGCTGAGGACCGCTGTCTTCACCTGTTTGGAGGCGTAGAGGGCGGCCATAAGCCCGGCCCCCCCTGCGCCAACCACCACCGCATCAAATTGATGCCGATGAACCTTCATAGGGCACTCCTTTCCTCGGGGTCTGGAAGCCGAGTCGGGCGCCAAAGGAACCCGACCCGGCTTCTCGGAGCTTTCTTCAGACCTGCTACGGAATGACACCTGGTCTTCACCCGTATAATCCTCCCTCACCAGCAGCCTGAAGCGCCATGGCTGAGGAAGGTTGGGGTGTGGGAAGGCCACCTTCGGCAGCTCTCCCGTCCCCCAAAAGCCTCTCCACTGGAATATGGCCGTTCCATCGGCCGGGATCAGCGCGGCGGACCGCCTGGGCTTCATGGAATGATCTGCCACATTTTCATAAGGAAACAAGCTGTCGATCGCCCTGCGGTCGACCGGAAGATAAACACCTGCCGCTTTCCCGGTTGAGCCCGGTGCAGGGCCTTCCATGCGTATCAGCCCTACAAGCCCAGCTCTCTCATCCGAGGGGAGGGCATCCCTCCGGCAGCGCGGTGACCCGCACGCCGCCAATCAGGGCGATGGTTCCAATGAGGATAACGAAGGCTCCGCCGATGAAGGCAATCCATTTCAGCGCCTGATTCCAGCCACGCTGGTGGACGTAGTCATCGATCACGTGACGCAGGCCGTTCAGGCCATGGATGTAGGCCAGGAACAGCAGCAGGGCGTCATAGACTCGCCACCAGAACATGACGTTCCAGCGTTGATAGACAAAGCACGTATCGATGTCATGGACATTGTTGATCACATGCATGATCGCCAGATGGCCAAAGGCCAGAGGGATCAGCAGCACACCCGAGACCCGCATGAAAGTCCAGAGCCAGACCTCCAGGCGGGGGCGGATGACGGGGACCGTGCGTGGAACGACTTTCGGGATGGCCGCCATGATCACCTCCCCAGGATGCCTTTCTGGAGGATCGTGTTGCCCATGATGAAGAAAGTGGGGATGTAGAGGACAAGGAAGGCGACGACCGTCCACAGGATCAGACGGGCCTGGATCTCCGCAGCCCAGAGGCGGGGGCGGAAATCGCTGATCGCGATGCGCAGCCCGTTGAGGCCATGCCACAGCACACAGCCCACCAGGATCAGCTCGCCGAGGCCGAAGAGGGGGTGACGATACAGGGCGAGGGCATGCTCATACCAGACGGGCGCAAAGTAGACCAGCGCGGTGTCCAGGGTGTGAATGGTCAGAAAGAGGAGCGTTCCCAGCCCGGCCACCCGGTTGGCCACCCAGGCCCACTGGTGAACCCGGCCGCGATACTGGGGGATCTCCTGGAGCACCAACCGTAACCCGGCCCCGGGGACCCAGGCCCATTCCAGGGCCCGCCATCGCTTCCGCGCCTCCTCCGGGAGGATCACCTCTGAACCGGCCATGGCAGGCTCCTTTGGGAAAGTTTTCACTTGAAATTATAAGACCGAATCCAGCGCAGAGGAAAGCATCAGGATGGATGGGCCCGGCGCGCTTCCAGGGCCTCGCGGACCAGTTCATTCACCCGCTGGGGATCCGCCTGACCGCGAGTTGCGCGCATCACCTGCCCGACGAACCACTTCAACACGCCTTCCTTCCCACGCAGGTAGCTCTCTACCTCTTTAGGATTCGCCTCGATGACCTGAAGGACGATCTCCCGAAGGGCCTCCACATCCCGGATCTGGGTCAACCCTTTGGCCTCCACGATATGGCGGGGCGCTTCACCCGTCTCGAAGGCCTCGCGCAGGACCAGTTTCCCGGTGTTCAGGTTGATCTCTCCCTGCTGGACCATGCGGATCAGCTCCACCAGCGACTCCGGAGGCACCCGGACATCCTGGATCTCCAGATTGGCCTCGTTCATTAACCGGAACAGCTCCCCGGTGATCCAGGCGGCCAGGGTTCGAGGCTCCACTGCCGGCTCTCCCGCCAGGGAGAGCATCACCGCGCGTTCGAAATAATCCGCAACCCGATGATCTTCGGTCAGCAGGGCAGCTTCGTATCGGGTGAGGCCGTAGACCTGCTCGAACCGCGCCGTTCGTGCCCGGGGCAGCTCCGGCAGCAGAGCGCGGATTTCCTCCACCCATT
>JAUQQB010000188.1 GCA_030550075.1 Chloroflexota bacterium
ACCAACCCCAGCCCGGATCCACAGGAGATCGGCCTCAGCCGGACCCTGGCGCAGATCTATGGGGAGATGGCCCGCCGGCGGCCGATCCTGGAGCAAACCCTGAAGCGCCTGAATCTGGCCCTGTCGCCCGATGCGCTCGCCCGCGCGGTGGAGACCCGCGTGGTCTTTAATGCTTCCCTGCTGGAGATCTATGTCTACGACTTTGATCCCGAACGGGCGGCGGCGCTGGCCAACGCGCTGGCACAAACGCTGATCGAACAGGCTCCCGGCGCGCGCTCCCAGATGGATGAGAGTTTCCTGCGAAGCCAGCTAACAGATATCCAGGGGAAGATTGCCGATGTGGACCGAAGGATCCAGGAGCTGCAGCAACGCATGGGGGGTATGACCTCGGCAGCTGAGCTGCGGGAGGCGCAGGATCAGCTCCAGGCGCTGGAGCAATTGAAACGAGATTACCAGCAGACCTATGCTCAGCTGATCTCTGTGATCAGCCAGGGACGGGTGAACACCCTGAGCGTCCTGGAGCCCGCTCTGCCACCCACGCGTCCGATCTCCCCCAACCTGATCCGCAATCTCGCCCTCTCGACGGGCGCGGGGTTGCTCCTCAGCCTCAGCGTGCTGATGGCGCTGGAGCTGTTCCTGGGCCGGGCGGTGCGCTGGGATGGAGGCTTCACGCTGTTTAACCTTCCCGTCCTGGGCGCGATCCCCCACTGGCGGAATCGGAAGGATCCGCTCATCGTCCGCAGCGCGCCGGATTCCCCGGAGGCGGAGGCGGTCCGCTCTTTGCGGCTCCGAACCCTCCGGATGCTGGAAGGGAACTCTTCACGGGTTGTGCTGGTCACCAGCCCCATGCCGGAAGACGGCAAGTCCTTCGTGGCGGCTAACCTGGCGGCGGCGATGGCTGAGGCGGGGTTGCGCACGGTGCTGGTGGAAACCGATCTGCGAGGCGGCGTGGTGGCTCACCTCGCCGCCCAGGAGATCGCTCAGGGGCTGGTGGATTATCTGGAGGCTGAAGGAGAGCTCCCGGATCTCGATTCGCTTCTCCTCCCTGTGGATGGCGGGTTCTGGGTCCTGCCGATGGGCCGGATCCCGCGGGATCCCGGGTTGTTGCTGAGCTCGCCGCGATGGCATGCGCTGCTGAATGAGCTCCGGGCTCGCTTCGAGGTCCTGATCCTGGACGCTCCCCCGACGCTGTTTCTGGCGGAGCTGGAGCTCCTGGCCCGGGCGGCGGACAGCGTCCTTCTGGTAATTCGGGACGGCGAGACGCCCCGGCGGCTGGTCGGGCAGGCTCGTTATGCGTTGCGAGGTCAGCGGGTCCTGGGGATTGTGGTTAACGATGTCCCCCGCCGCAAGCTGGGGATCGGTTATGGATACGCCTATGCCTACGGCGGTTCCCGCTATAAGCGGAAGGCCCGACGGGAGCCTGCTGCCTCGACGGTCCTTCAAGCCTGGCAGGAGAGTGTTTCTCGGGGGATCCAGCGGTGGTGGGGGAAGCAACCAGCCCCAGAGGAGGCCAGCTCTCCGCCTGCATGGCCGCTCCCACCTCGTCACGAGCGGATGCAAGCCAAGCAGCGATTGATCCTTCAGGCTCGGAAACAGATGAAAGAGTCCCTGGCCTCTCTGGCATCCCCTGCGTCCACCTCCGCAGAGCCAGAGGTCCCGCCTGCCCCGAAGCCCAGGGAGGCGGATGGAGAAAGCATGCCTTTCATCGGAGCGCTTCTTCCCGAGGAGGAGAGCCCACAGATCCCGGATCTACTCTCCCCGGAGCCGCCGAAGGCAGAGCGTCCATTCACTCCGCCGTTCGTGGAAATCGATCCAGAGTTGCTGGCGGAGGCCATGGGGGAGCTGGAGGCCGTTTCCGCGAACGAGCCATCCCCTTCGGCGGAGGCCACGGAATCTTCTGCGGAACAGGAGGGATGAGCCCGGTGGCCCTCACCGTGCTCCGGAACGCATTGTTCGGACTCGGAGGGCGCCTGACGGTGAAGGCGCTGGCCTTTGCCTTCTCGGTCTGGGTCGTCCGGCGTCTGGGGCAGGAGGCCTTCGGGCACTACGCGACGGCCCTGGCCTATGTGGCCGCCTTCGCCGTCCTCTCGGACTGGGGCCTGGCCCCATATCTGGTTCGCGAGATCGCACGGGACCGGCGGCGAGGGGAGGCCATGCTGGTGGATGTGATGACGCTCCGGTTCTTCCTCTCCCTGGGAACCATCGGCCTCATCCTGGGGATCGCGTGGTGGAACCGGCAACCCCCCTTCCTGCTGGGGGGGATCGCCCTCGCCGCCCTGACCCTCATTCTCTATGCAGTCCAGGGGCCGCTGGAGGCGGCGTTGCAGGGGATCCGCCGGCTGGATCTCGTTTCCGCGGCAGGCGTGTTGCAGCAATTGCTGTTTGTGGGGCTGGGCACCATTGCCCTGCTGATGGGATGGGGATTCTACGGGCTGATCGGTGCCTGGCTGGCCGGCCTGACGGCTGCGCTGGCGCTGACCGCGTGGGCCGCCCGTTCCCTGGGTTTGTTCCATCCCCGAAGGCCGGAATGGCTGGCATGGCCACAGCTGTTACGGGCCGGCCTCCCGTTTGGCCTGATCGGCCTGGCGGTGAATCTGTCCTACAAAGTGGACACCATCCTCCTCAGCCTGTGGTGGACAGCGGGGATCGTTGGCTGGTATAACGCAGCCTACAACCTGATCTTCTCAATCGCCATGATCTCCAACGCGGCGAACGTGGCCCTCTATCCTTCAATGGCCGCCCTCGCCGACCCGGAGGCCCTGACCTCCGTGGTCCGCCGCTCGATCGGATATCTCTGGATGCTCTCCGTTCCCTTCGCTGTGGGGGGATGGGTGCTGGGAGAGCGCCTGATCCCAGCCCTCTATGGAGCCTCTTTCCTCCCTTCGGTTCCGGCCTTCCGGATCCTGATCGGGGTGGTTCCCTTTATGTTTCTTTCCGAATATCTGGGGTATGTGATCCTGGTCCAGAACCAGGAGTGGCTGGTGGCCCGATCGTTGATCCTGAGCACTTCGTTCAACATCGCGGCGAACCTGGTGCTGATCCCGCGCTACGGTCTGATGGCCGCGGCGTGGATCACGTTGCTGACGGAGATCCTGCTCGTCGGGCAGTATGGGTTGCTTCTCCGGTTATGGCGAGGGATTCCCGTCGAGCTTTTAGGGAAGCCGGCGCTGGCAGCTGGGATGATGGGGCTGATCCTCTGGGTGATGCGCGGGCTCCCGCTTCCCCTATTGTTGATCCTTGGCGTGGTGACCTATGGACTGGCGCTGTGGGGCCTGGGAGCCCTGGGGCCGGCCGAATGGCGGCTCATGCAGCAGATCTTCCGACGTTCTCCGATCCCGGGAGAGGCAAGTTAAGCCATGTTCGTGACCCTGGCCACGCCGCATTATCCGCCGCGCAATATCGGGGGTGTGGAATTCTATGTTCAATCCCTGGCCCGATGGCTGCATCAACAGGGCCACCGGGTGGAGGTGGTGTGTGTGGAGCAGATCGAATACGGACCCTTCCCACGGGTGAACGCGCGGGTGGATCCGGCGGAGGGGTTCCCGGTGCATCGGTTGACCGTGCGCTGGCGGAAGGGCCCGCTGGGGCTGCGGGATCGCTTTGATCACCCGGCGATGGAGCTATGGTTCAAGGCCTATTTCCACAGCCGCCGCCCCGATGTCTTCCATCTGCACAGCGGATATCTCCTGACGGTCTCCCCATTGCGGGCGGCGATGAAGATGGGGATCCCTACGGTGGTTTCCTTGCACGATTTCTGGTTCCTCTGTGCGCATCATACGCTGTTGCGGCCCAGCGGCCAGGTCTGCCCGGGGCCGGAGGACCCGGCGGGTTGCGCCTATTGTTGGCTCAGCCAGGGCCGGCGCTACCGCTGGATGGAGCAGGGGCTGGCCCGCCTGGGCGTCGCACACCCCCATCTGCAGGCCGGTCGCCTCCTGCGCCCATGGCCCTTCTTCCGGCCATGGGCGCAGATTATGGCGGAGCGTCTGCGGACGACGATGAGGGTTCTGAACCAGGCCTCGGCCATTCACGTCCCTTCCCGGTTTATCCAGCGCAGTTATCAAGAGTTTGGAATGCGTGAAGAGGGGGTCCATCTCATCCGGAATTTCACCTCGCTGGATCGCGCTCGGCCTGCGGATCGGCGGGATCCAACTGTTTTTCATGTGGTTTACATTGGGCAAATTGCCCCTCATAAGGGGATCCACGTCCTCATCGAAGGGGTTCGACGGGCGAAGGCGGCGCTGGGGGATGAAGGGGGGCACAGGCTCCGGCTGACGATTTATGGCGATGATCGGACGTTCCCGGCCTATCGAGCACGCTTGCAACAACTCATTGGGGCGGACCCGACAATCCGGCTGGCCGGGTCGCTGCCCCGGGAGCTGTTGGAGGAGGCGCTGGCAAAGGCGGATGTGCTGGCGCTGCCCTCCGTTTGGGCAGAGAACGCCCCGTTGGTCGCCCTGGAGGCCCTGGCCTTAGGCGTGCCGGTTCTGGCCAGCGCCATCGGGGGATTGCCGGAGATCGTGCAGCATGGGGCCAGCGGATGGCTGGTGCCTCCCGGGGATGCGAAGGCGATCGCAGATCTCCTGGTTCGCTGGATCCGCGAGCCCGAGGCGCTGGAGCAATTGCGGGCGCATGCCCGTCCGGTTTTCACTTTTGAAGAGGCAATGAAATCCATATTACAGCTGTATCAGGAGGTCTGGAGGATTCCTTCCCATTCGGACGTGAGCACTCCGATCCGGGAGCCGATGAGAGAGAGGCAGACATGAGCGGGATCCTCGTCGCCATCCTGACCCACAACCGGTTGCATGATACCCTCGCTTGCCTGGAATCGGTGCGGCGGCTGGAGGGACCGGTGGAGACGATCGTGGTCCTGGACAGCGGCTCTACGGATGGAACGCCGGAGGCGGTTCGCCGGTTGTTCCCCGAGATCCGGGTCCGGGAGCTTGGGGCCAACTGGGGTTACGCGGCCGGAAACAACCTGGCCCTTCGCATGGCCCTGGAGCAGGGGATGAGGGGAGTGTTCCTGCTAAACCACGACACGCTGGTGGATTCGAGATGTCTGGTTGCAATGCTGGAGACCGCCCGGTCCGCGCCTCAGGTGGGGGCGGTGGGGCCGCTGGTGTGGGCATGGCCTCCGTCCCAGGGCATCTGGGCGCTGGGCGGAGAGATTCACTGGCGCCGGGCTTACACCATCCATCGAGATGCTGGGCAGGTGGAGCCTTCCCGGCGTTCTCCTCATCCCGTGGATTTCGTCCCCGGTTGCGGGATCCTGTTGTTGCGGGAGGCGCTGGAGACGGTAGGGGGCTTCGATGAACGTTACTTTATGTATTGGGAAGAGACCGACTGGTGCCAGCGGGCGCGCCGCGCCGGGTTCTCGATCTGGGTGGATCCCCGGGCGCAGATGTGGCATAAGGCTCCCCTGAGCTCCGATGATCTCCCGCCGGCCACACTGTATTACATGACCCGCAACCGGCTGCTTTTCTTCTGGGAGCATAGCCCGTCCCTGGGGCGATGGCTCGCCCTTGCCCACGCTGTCCACGGCGCGGTCCGGCTGGCGCGACAGCTGGAACAGATGGAACGCCCATCCCATGCCCAGGCCGTCTGGGAGGGGCTCCATGATTTCTTTCATCAGCGCTGGGGGGCATGGGGGGATGGAAAGGAGGAGAGATGGCCCGCATCCTCTGGGTGATGGGCTGGTTCCCCCTGCCGCCGGATAAGGGGGTGCGGATCCGCCTTGCGCAGCTCCTGGATACGCTGGCCGCCCACCATCAGCTGACCCTGATCGTGCTGGCTGATCCGGAGGCGGAGATCGAGCGCTATCGGGGAGAGCTGGCCGCCCGATGCGAGGATCTCCACATCTTCCCGCGTCGCGAGTTCCAGCCAGCCCGGTGGCGAGCGATCCGGGGCTTTTTCTCCACGATCCCCCGCTGGCTGGTCGATGT
>JAUQQB010000189.1 GCA_030550075.1 Chloroflexota bacterium
GGATTTCTCTCCCCCCTCCCCACGGCCCAACGGGCCGTGGGGAGGGGGGAGAAAGGGGGGTGGGGCTATTCCGTCCCACCTTTAGAGCTTTCAACTAGTGAAAATGGGGGTGGGGTTCAGATCCGTGAAAGGCACGGGGTCTCTCTCCTTGTGACCCGAAGGGCCATAAGGAGAGAGGGGATCCGGGAATTCTCCTTTGCTGAATGTCCGCTGAGTTATGGGGTCTGACGAGGGTGACCGCGCCATGGCGGAGCCGATCCGGCTTTTCGTGACCAGCAGCCCGGAGTTAGAGGCAGAGCGCGAGATCGTGGGGCAGGTGGTGGCCGGGCTTCCCGTTCGATTGGGGTGGGAAATCCGGCATACCCCCCGGCCCGGCGAGGCGCTGGCTTCTGCCCTGGAGGCGGTGGGGGCGGCGCATCTTTACGTGTTCATTTTGGGTATGGATTACTCGGCCCCCATGGGGCTGGAGTGGGCACGAGCGGTTCGGGCGGAGAAGCGAAAGCTGATCTTTGTGAAAGAGGTGGCCCACAGTCCGGCAGCGGCCATGTGGCTCAGCGATCACGGCGAAAAGGTGGGTTGGATCTCCTTCGATTCCCTGCCTGCCTTCCGGCTTGTCTTTGAGCGTCAGCTGATCCGCGCGCTGTTAGATCTGGCGGAGACGTTGCGCCTGCATCTGGATGAGATCGAGGGGTTGACAGCGCGGCTGAAGGCGCTGGAGGAGGCGTCACCAGAAGCCCCAACCATCGCCCACGGGGCGGAACGCAGCGCGATCATCCTGGGGGAGCGTTAGGGAGATGGTGCTTCCCCGGGTTTGGGATCGGGCAGACCGCTGAAGCCGGCCTGCCCCGGCCCTCAGAGCATCTTCCCTCGAGCCGTGGAAGCTTCCATGGGCTCCTCCGACAGGGCTCGCCGCATTCACCCTTTCTGAATTCCATGCACAGGTCGGCGATGAGCGCAGCAGGCCCTCGATGCTGGATCGGAACATCTGGATGGATCTACCCGCACTGGCGGGGGGTCTTTTACCCGGACGCCCTCCCACAGAGCCAGTGGTTCTCGCATTACGCGGCTCACTTTGACACCGTGGAGATCAACAACACCTTCTACCGTCTGCCTTCTGAAACCGCTTTCGATCGCTGGAGGGAACAGGCCCCTGCAGGCTTCCGTTACGCCATCAAGGCGAATCGTTACCTCACCCACATCCGCCGCCTGAAGGATTGCGTGGAGCCTCTAACGCGGTTCCTGGAGCGGGCCCGGCGCCTGGGGGATCGCCTGGGCCCGATCCTCTATCAGCTTCCTCCAGGCTGGGGGGCTGACCCCGATCGCCTGGCCGCGTTTGCCGCCCTTCTTCCCAGGGATCTTCTCCACGTGTTCGAGTTCCGGGATCCCCGATGGTTTGTGGAGCCCGTACGCGCGACGCTGGAGCGCTATCACCTGTCCTTTTGCCTCTTCGATATGCCGGGTCTCTCCCCTCCGCTCTGGGTCACCGGGCCGATCGTCTATATTCGTTTCCATGGGTCCACGGCGCTCTACGCCGGCCGTTATAGCTGGGAGGAACTGGCCCTCTGGGCGGAGCGGATCCGGGGTTTCCTTCAGGCAGGCCACGAAGTCTATGTCTACTTTAACAATGATGCTTTCGGGCATGCGGTGATCAATACGATGGAGCTGCGCGAGATGCTGTGAGGCCTTTGGATGGGAACCCGCATGGGCTTTTTTATCCGGCGAACACGATGGGAAGGGCCTCGGCAAGTGTTCGCACGGGGAGCAATGTGAGATCCGCCGGGACCTCGCGAGGCCGACGGACCGTGCGGGGCAGAAGGCAGCGTCGGAAACCGAGCTTGGCCGCTTCCGCCAGGCGCAGCTCCAGGTGGCCCACCGCGCGCAGCTCCCCGGAGAGGCCCACTTCCCCGATAAACACCATATCCGGAGGCAGCGGGCGATCCCGGGCCGAGGAGACAATAGCCATCGCCACTGCCAGGTCCGCTGCCGGCTCATCCACCCGCAGGCCGCCGACCACGTTCACGAACAGATCGTGATCGTGCAAACGCAGGCCCACCCGTTTGGTCAGCACCGCGACCAGCAGGAGCAGGCGATAGGGATCCACGCCGTTGGCAGTGCGGCGGGCCGTCCCTGGCGGTGCCGGGCTGACCAGGGCCTGGATCTCCACCAGCAGCGGGCGGGTGCCCTCCATGGTCACGGCCACGGCGGAGCCGGAGGCCTGGACCAGGCGCTCGGCCAGGAAGAGCTCGGAAGGATTGGGCACCTCCGCCATCCCATCCCCTCGCATCTCGAAGACTCCCACCTCTGAGGTGGCGCCGAAGCGGTTCTTCACGCTGCGGAGCATGCGGAAGGCGTGGTAACGATCCCCTTCCAGGTAAAGGACGGTGTCGACGATGTGTTCCAGGAGCTTCGGTCCCGCGATCAATCCAGCTTTCGTCACGTGGCCGATGAGAAAGATCGTGATCCCCAGGTTCTTGGCCAGGGCCTGAAACCGGACGGCGCATTCGCGGACCTGGCTGATGCTGCCGGGAGGGGAGGGGATCTCCTCCACGTAAACGGTCTGGATGGAGTCCACGATCACCAGGCGAGGGCGCATCGCCTGGATGTGATCCGTGAGGGCTTCCATGCGGGTTTCGTTCAACAGGTAGAGCTGAGGATTATGCAGCCCCAGGCGGTCGGCCCGCATCTTCAGCTGGCCCAGGGATTCCTCGCCGGAAATGTAGAGGACGGGGAATTCGGGGCCAGCCATGCGATCGGCCAGTTGCATGAGCAGGGTGGATTTCCCAATGCCTGGATCGCCGGCGACCAGGATCAGGGAGCCTGGCACCACCCCGCCGCCCAGCACGCGGGCGAATTCCCCGATCGGCAGCGGCCAGCGCTCCACCCCCGTCGCCTCCACGGCAGGAAGGGGGATCGGCTGGGTCCCGGGCGCCCCTTTAAGGCCGACCGCGCGCACGGAGGGGGAAGGGGTGACCTCTACCAGGGTGTTCCACTCCCCACAATCCGGGCAGCGTCCCATCCACTTGGGATGCACCGCGCCGCATTTCTGACAGACATATTGGGTCCGCACTCGGGCCATTGGAATCTCCAGCGGATCTGCATTAACTTCCTTTTCCATTTCCATGATAGTCCCAACTCTGTCTGCTGGACTTTGCCTGAGGCAGCCGGCAGGGCTCTTCAATAATCTTAGGACTTACGCAGTTCGTTTCCCTGGGGGCTTTGGGGGCGGAGCGGGGCGCCGAAGGCACCCCGCTCCGCCCCCAAAAAGGATTTTGGGGTGGGGCCATTCCGTTCCACCTTTAGAGCTTTCAACTGCGTAACTCCTACAATAATCTTGCGGAGTTACACCGTTAGCCTTCTATCCATTGTGGGACAACTGCGAGCAGTTGTCCTACCCCCGAAGAAGTTTGCTTTCCTGAGCCAATCGTAAGATGATCCTATCGGGAGGGGCCGGGCGGGGAAGAAAGCCTTTCCCGAAATCTATCCGCATATCCGATTTCGGAGCGGCGCCTCCTATGGATTCCCATCGGGTTCTCCTGGATGGCTCTCGTCTGGTGGTGGAATCCTGCGTCCGCGCAGGAGCGAACGTTTACGTCGGATATCCGATCACCCCGGCGAGCCTGATCTTCTCCTACGCCAGCCGCCGCTTCCCCATTGCCCTGCCGGCTCCCGATGAGATCACCGCCTTGCAGTGGATGGCCGGCCTCTCCGCCGCCGGTTATCTCCCGGTAACTGCCACCTCGTTCCCGGGCTTCGCCCTGATGGTCGAGTCGATCAATATGGCCTATATGATGGAGCTCCCGATGCTGATCATCCTCGTCCAGCGGCTTGGGCCATCCACCGGGACCGCGACGGCGGGTGCGCAGGGGGATCTGCTGTTGCTGGATGGGTTGATCTCCGGCGGCTATCCCCTTCCCGTCCTCTGCATCTCGGATCTGAAGGATTGCTGGCTCCTGCCGCCGGTGGCCTTGCGGGCCGCTGTGGAGATGCGTGCGCCCGTGGTGCTTCTTAGCTCCAAGGAAATGGTGATGACCCAGGCCAGCTTCGACCTGAACCAGTTGCCGGAGATCGAGCCGGTGCGTCGGGTTTTTCACCATGGCCCGGACCCTTATCGCCCGTATGATCCCGGCGATGGCCTGGTTCCTCCCTTTCTACCTGTTGGCAGCGATCATGCCGTGGTCCGACTGAACGCTTCCACCCATGATCGTTCCGGCCTCCTCCAGCACACCAGCGAGGAGGCGATGGCCAACACCCGGCGTCTGGGGGAAAAGGTGGAGGCGCTGATGCCGATTCTCTATTACCTCGATGAGCAGGAGGGAGCCCGGACGCTGGTGGTGAGTTACGACATCACCAGCGGAGCGGCCCAGGAGGCTGTAAAGATGCTTCGGGCTCAAGGGGTCCCGGTTTCCTTCCTCCTGGCCCGCACGCTCCTGCCGGTCCCGGCGATTTATTACGAAGTGATGGATCGCTATTCGCGGGTGGTGATCGCGGAGGAGAACGCCCAGGGACAGTTCGCCCGGTTGCTCTTCGGCCGACGGATCCCCCCGAACATCCGTCTGGTCGGCGCGGTGGGGCGGATGGTGCGCCCTGAGGAGATCGCTCGGGAGGTCCTTGCCCCATGAGCATCTTCCTCACCCGTCCAGAGCTTCCATTTTGCAAAGGCTGTGGGCATCACCATGTGGTTCGCAGCACCGTGAGGGCCCTGGAGGCCATGGGGGTGAGGCCCACCGATGTGGTCCTGGTGACAGACATCGGTTGCCACGGCATTGTGGATGGCCACTTCGCCACCCATACGGTTCATGGGCTCCATGGCCGCTCGGTGGCCCTGGCGGCCGGGATCGCGATGGGGCTTCCTCCCGGCAAGAAGGTAATTGTCTACATCGGAGATGGCGGGGCGACGATCGGCCTGCAGCATATCCTCGAGGCGGCGCGGATGAACGTCGATCTGACCGTGGTGGTGCACAACAATATGCTTTACGGGATGACCGGTGGCCAGCCCAGCAGCCTGACGCCCCGCGGCTTCCGCACCGCGATCACCCCGGATGGATCCCCTCTCCCGCATCACGATCTCTGCCGGCTGGTTTATGACGCAGGGGCCTCTTACGTTGCCCGGGTTCTCGGTGTGGGGGATTTCTCGGAGGTCCTTCGTCAGGCCCTGGAGGTGGAAGGCTTCGCGCTCGTGGAGGTCCTGGAGCTTTGCACCAGTTATGGGGTGAAATGGAACCCCGGGTTGCGGCTGAAAGCGCTGGCCGAGGAAACCGGTTATACCCTCGGGGTGTGGACCCGTCCCCCACGCCCGGTTTTCCGTTTGCGGGCTGTAGCGGAGAAGCCCCTGGGCCCACGCGGGGTGGGATTGCTGGACCTGCCTCCGGTGGAGGTTCGGTTCTCCTCCCCGCTGGAGGGGCGCTGGACGCTGATCCTGAGCGGCTCAGCGGGGGAAGGGGTTCAGCAGGCGGCGGAGATCCTGGCGCGGGCCGCGATGGCCGCTGGCCTCCATGTGACGAAGAAAGGCAGCTATCCCGTGACCGTCGGGGTTGGTTTTTCGACAGCGGAGGTGATCCTTTCCCGTTCCCCGATTTTTTATCATGGCGTCCATGAGCCGGACGCCGTGGTGATCACCTCGATGGATGGGTTGCAGGATCAACAGGATCGGATCCGGGGGATGCGACGAGGGGTGCTCTGGCTGGATGCCTCGCTGCCGACCCCAGAAACAGGGATGGAGGTCCGGATCCGGGACTTCCGGGGGCACGCGGGCGCGCGGTATGCGGCCCTTTACGCTGTGTGGACGGTCCTCCAGGAAACAGGGACCCTCCCTCCTGCGGCCCTCCTGGAGACGGTGCGGGGGAGTCCACTGGCCGATCGGATTCCAGTGAAAATGTTTTAGATTTAGGACTTACGCCGTTCGTTTCCCATGGGGGCTTTGGGGGCGGA
>JAUQQB010000190.1 GCA_030550075.1 Chloroflexota bacterium
CTCCGGCCGGTGGCTATCATCTTTAAGGGAGGCCTCCATCCAGCTCCTTGAGGGGCGGAGGGGGAAGATCCATCCCAGGGAGGCGAACCGATGGAAAGCGAGCTCCGGGTGCATCCGGGAAGGATTCAGGATTCGATCCGTCGCCTGCGGGCGTGGCAGGGGGAGTGGGCCGAGCGGCTGGAGCACGCCCGGCGGGTGAGCATCGCGTTGATTGAAACGGTCCGCGCGGTGCCGGGGCAAGGGTTTCAGGCGAAGGCCACCACGCACCACCAGCATCTGGGCCTGGTTGCCGAGCGGGTGGAGCGCCTGGCGCGGACCCTGGAGCAGGCCCTGGAGCGGCTGGAACGCGCCTTCCAGGAGGCCGCTCAGCCTCTTCGGGAGCCTTTCCCATCTGTGGCGGCAGGCGTTCTCCCCACGGCCGCAGTAGCGGCCTCGTTCGAGGAAGCTTACGCCTTCATCCGCAGGTGGGAGGGCGGATACGTCAACGATCCGGACGATCGTGGCGGCCCGACCAACCTGGGCATTACCCAGGCCACCTACGATCGCTATCGTCAGGATCATGGGCTTCCCATCCAGGATGTTCGTCAGATCACACCAGAGGAGGCCGAGGCGATCTACCGTCAGTATTACTGGGAGGCCTCCGGAGCCGCCAGGCTCCCCCGGCCTCTGGGGATCGTGCATATGGATACGGCCGTCAATATGGGAGGGAAGCGCGCAATGGAATTCCTGACCGAGGCGCAGCGGCGCCATCCCAACGATCCCCATGCGGCAGTCGAAGCGTATCTGGATTTGCGATTGAACCGCTATCTGGAGCTGGCCCAGGATCCCTCTCAGCGCAAGTTCCTGAACGGCTGGCTGAACCGTCTTCGCGACCTCGCCGGCGTCGCAACGGAAAGCCCGGAGTTTCAGCGGGCCTTCGAGCAAAGGGTGATCGCCCGCCTGGAAGGTGACCCAGCTTTTGCTGAGCATCTGTCCTATGTCCGTCGTCATTGGGGATGGGAAAATCAGGAGGGGAGGTGAATCCATGAGCGCCTTTCGATTCCGATGGGAGATTCTGTTGCTGCTGGCCCTGAGCGTTGGCTGTGCCAGCGCTCCCCCCCAATCCGGTCCGGAAGCGCGTTCTTCCTCCCTGCCTACGGCGACCGCCGTGGAGCTTCGGCCCAGGGAGACGGAGCCAGTTGAGATCCGGCCTGTGGAAGCCACCCCGGTTGAGATCCGGCCTGCTGAACCTGCCTCGGAGCCTGCGTCAGCGGAAGGCGGGCCCCCCGCTTCTGAACTGGAAAGGGCAATCCAGCGTGGGGATTGGGAAAAGGCTCAATCCGTGTATGAGCAAGCAGGCAGGCCCGTGCATCTGCTGAACGAGGCGATGGCGCAGGGCATCTACCTGGCGGAGAGGGCCCGGAGAGCCGGAAATCCCGAGCAGGCGGATCAAGCGATCAGGGGCGTGCGCTCGCTAATTCGCCGCCTGGTGAGCCCTGAGCGGGTTCACGAATATTTCATAGATGAGTTGTATTTTTATCTGGTCCTGGCGGATTCCGATCTGATTGACCAGCCACTGGAAAGGGAAAAGGCGATCGCCGAGGATTCGCTGGCAGATAAAGTGGTCCAGCGAATGGCTCGGCGTGACCGTCTCGCCAAAGAGGATGTCATCCAGGCTCCTGTCGCGGTGTGCCCGATCGCGGATCGGTATTTCCTGATCGTGGGCTTCCAGATCTTCGATCTCGAGGGACTGTTCCGCCCTGAGAAATTGTTCCGGGGAACAACTCCCGGCCTGGACCAGCTGAGCGAGGGAGAGCGGATCCCTCGCATGTATGATGTGTTCTGCGCGCCGAATAACCCGCGGATCCAGTGGGTGAATGTCTCCAGCGGCGGAAGGGGGATTTCGATTGAGGCGGAATGGGATGGGAGCCGGTTCCGTCTGGTGGACCTGAGCCGCATAGACTTGGCCTTTGAGACCTACAAGAAGGTCCGCCAGCACGTCGAAGCCGGAGAGCTGGAGAAAGCCCTGGAAGCATATATGGATGGATTTACGAATCGAGTGGAAACGGATCTCGAGTTGGCCACTCTGACATTGCGACAGGGGCTTACCGTGGCCCGCCAGCGGATGGCGAACGGAGATACGGCGGGCGCGTTGCAAGCTCTCCACGCCGCCCTCACCCTCGCCAACATCCCCTACGGGTTAGATGATGTGACTTTCCTGCCCCAGGACTGGACAGACCGCCCCCGTTCCCTGGAGGAATGGAAACGGGAACGCTCAGGTCGGGATCCCCTCCTGTATCGAGAAGCCCTCACGGAATACGCCGGCCTACTGGTTCAAAACCATCGCCCTCAGGAGGCCGAGCCGATCCTGCGAGCCCTGCTCATCCTCTCGCCGGACTATGCGCCCATCTATCTCTACCTGGGAGATGCCCGGTGGGATCAGGGGTTCCAGGAAGAGGCGCGAGATTTCTATCGGCAGTATCGGGAACGGGCCCCCGAGGATGCGTGGCCGGAACGGGTAAAGGTGCGCACCCCGTGAAGAGTGGGGCGTAGAGGCGTATGAGGGCGTGTAAGGGCATGTAGGGGCAAGGCAATGCCTTGCCCCTACATGCCCCCGTCCAATCGCGCGTTAAGGTCCCCATGCCACCCGCTGGCTCAGCGGATCCGGGAGCTGTTCCCCCAGATCCAGGATCTTTCGAGGCGTTCCTCCAGCCGCAGGAATCAGATACACCCCCCATCGGCCATCCGCGTTGGAAAGATACGCAATCCACGCCCCATCCGGAGACCACGCAGGCCCGATCTCCCAGCCCCCGCCAGCAGTAAGGATCCGGAAGAATCCCCCCGTGGTGACCACAATCAGATCCCAGCTCCCCTGGATATCCGTGGTGTAAACCAGGGCTGATCCATCCGGCGCCCAGGCGGGCTGAAGATCGTTGGCATGCTGGCTCAGGCGGATCGGAGCGGAGGCGTCCGGGGGCAGCAGGATCAACCCGCACCCGCCTCCCGCACAGCCGCTCCATGCCAGCGTCCCATGCGGACCCCAGGCCGGAAACCTCCCGGAGGCCACGCGCTGGGTTGCCTGGGGCTCCTGCAGGTCGATCACCCGGATCCCACCCGTGCCATCCATAAACGCCAGCCGTCGTCCATCCGGGGACCAGGTGGGCCAGGCGGCGCCGGGTCCGGCCACCTGCACCGTTTCTCCGCTATCCAGATCCTTCACGAAAATCCCAACCCCGGCGATCCGATAGGCCAGCCGTCGCCCACCCGGCTGCCAGGCTGGCTGATCCGCTCCCAGGGCAATGCGCATCCCCCGTCCGCTCACATCCACGACATAGAGGGTATAGGACCCGACCTCCGCGTCATACATCGCGTAGGCCAGGCGCCCGACCGGGATCGGCGGCGGAAGTGGCGTGCCTTCCCCCGGAAGACCTCCCGGGATGGGTGTGGGCGTTGCTTGAAGGCAGAGCATTCCCGTCTCCTCGGCTTTCGCCTGAACCTCAGGATCCGCGAAGAGGCGCAGAGCGGCCTGATACTGGATCTCCGCCGGACAGCTCTCCCCCTGCGCGGTCAGAAGATCTCCATAAGCGACATGGGCCTGAAAAAGACGGCGCGCAGTGTCCCGATAGCCCGGATCCAGGGCATAGACTTCCTGGAACCGTCGGATCGCCTCCGGCCAGTTCACCCCCCAATAATCCCGGGCAGCCAGATAGAGGGTCGCCAGCCGGTAAGCAGTGGCGGCTTCCGGCGGCAACGGCCCCAGGCGCCCCGCCTGATCCAGATAGAAAAGCCCTTCCGCCAGGTGCTCTTCCTCGCCCTCCAGCAAATGCATGCCCTGGCGAATGGCCGCGTCTCGCAGCATGGAGGTGACCTCACGGGACCGGAAAGTGGGATCCCGATTCCGGATCTGAAGGAGTAGCTCGACCGCCCGGGGGAGCTCTCCCTGAACATAAGCTTCTTGGGCAGCCTGAAAGACCTCCTCCAGAAGCACGGAGGATGGGATCGTCGTGGGCGTCGGGCGGGCGGCGATGCGTCGGCGAGCCTCCGCGAGGGCCGCCTCCACGGTTGGATCGGCCGGGCGCAGGCGACGCGCGCCTTCCAGGAAGGCCAGCGCCCGTTCATCCTGACCGGCCTCTAACATGGCCATCGCCTGGCGGATCGCAGCGTCCACTGTGGCCTGAACCCGCCGTTCCCGCTCGGCCACTCCATGTTCCCAGCCCGTCCGCCAGCCCATGAAGGCCATCCCCCCGATCAGCCCGAGGGAAATGAGGGTCATCCCGATCCCCACCAGCCCGCGGCGGAAACGTCGAACCAGAGCCTCGTTCATTCCTCAACCTCCAGCTCGATCATCCACTTCCCCTCTATCCTGGGGATGGTCCACCCCCCCTATGGCTCTCTCTGGAAGGTTGGGGCGGGTCGGGCGAGCGCGAGCCCCACCAGTTCGCCACAGGCCGGGCACCAGCCAGGCCCATGCCAGGGCTCCCAGAGCCACGCCAAACCACAGGGTGGCGAGCCGGATGAGCACCGTAGCCGTTGCGGCAATCTCTCGCGGCAGGCCCTGCACGAGCAACAATCCGGCCAGGCTTGCTTCCGCAGCCACCAGCCCGCCGGGGAGGAACGAGACCGCCCCGGCCAGCGTGGCGAACGCCAGGGTGAAAATCGCCCGCCGCACCAGCGAGAGGTCCATGGGGATCCCCAGGCCGTGGAGGATAAGTGCAAAGGCCAGGCCTTCGGCTCCCCAGGAGATCAGGCCCAGGCCGATGGCAAAGAGCAGATTTGGAGGCCGAACCAGACGATGCGCGCTTTCATAAAAACGCAGCAGGCTGGGAAGGAGCCGGGAAAGGACCGGCCATCCCGCCAGCCGGTGAAGGACGGATTCCGCCTGAGGCTGGAGCCAGGCCGCCAGCACCAGGATGCT
Source organism: Chloroflexota bacterium (assembly GCA_030550075.1). GTDB lineage: Bacteria > Chloroflexota > Anaerolineae > Thermoflexales > Thermoflexaceae > Thermoflexus. Next base: position 4,895 of record JAUQQB010000190.1, read on the forward strand.
CAGACTGAAGAGGATGCCGCCCAGCACGGGGAGCCCGAGCGGATAGGCGCTGATCCCCAGGCCAGTTAGGAGGACCATCGCCAGGCCATCGGTCAGCCGTTCGGCGAACACCACCGGCAGGGTGAGAGAGATCGGAGTTCCTCGCAATCGCCAGACCAGAAAGCTTTTCACGGTCTCCCCCAGCTTGCCTGGCGTCAGGACCATGGCCAGGCCGGCGATGAATACAGCCGCACTGGCCGGCCATGAGAGGTCGGCCCCCACCCAGCGCAGATACAGGTGCCATTTCAGGAACCGCAAGCTGTAATTGAGCAACGTTAGGCCCAGGATCGCCGGAAGCCATCCCCAGGGGAACCCTCGAAGATGGCGGGCCATTGCATGGAGATCCCCGAAAACCATCAGGGTGGCCAGGACAGCGACGCCCAGAAGCAGAGAGAGACCGATCCGCCGACTTAGCGCTGGGCCTGGGAGCTCGGGTGTGGCAACGCTCTCTCCCTCCGGCAGTACACCCGGCTTTTCCTTGTTTACCATCGATCAGATCCCCTCACATTGCATTGCTTGTAAACACGTGCCGGGAATCCCACAGGACTTCAAGCTGGAGGTTCTCATCGAAGGGACCTGCCAGCCCCAGACCCTCCGCCCAGGGAGCGGCCTTCGGATCCATCTTACACCTTCCGCCTCAGGACTCGGGCCACTGGCCTTTATCCAGGGAAGGCCCAGAGCCCTTCCTGTTGGCCGGTGGCAACTTGACATCATTCCCTTCCATACTGCCCCATGTTAAACTCATCCGGGAGTTTTGGAGAGACCGGGTAGGCGTGGACACTGTGCAGAGCCTTCCCGGATCCAGCTTCCGGGTTCTCCCGGAGATCTGGATGCCGGGAGGCCTCCTTCGGCGGCGTCCCAGCATCAAAAGATCTTCCCCAGGGCCCTTCAGGCTTCGGGGAGAGGCTTTGCAGACTTCCTCGGAAGGTGCTCTCATCCAACGAGCCTCAGAACGCTGTCTATCGTGTTAGCTTCCTGATATGAGG
>JAUQQB010000191.1 GCA_030550075.1 Chloroflexota bacterium
TGTGGATCCTTCCCGGTCAGCCGACGGAACGTGTCCGCATCGGGAGCGTAGAGGGCCAGATAGCGAGGCCGGAAGATCTCCTTCGGGAGGCGGGTTTCCAGATCCGATCGGGCGGCTTCCAGCTCCCCCAAGACCTCCCGCGCGGTGGCGTCGGACAGTCGATCCGGCCCGATCAAGGTGAAATGCTCCGAAGTCCAGGCCCTGCCTGGGAGAACCACCCATGGCGGGACATCCGCCCATTCATAGCGGACGATCCGCCACGCGTCACCGCGTTTTTCGAAATCCGCCTCTGCTCGATAGCGGCGGACATCCTCCGGGGAAAATCCCTCCAGCTGGACTTCCATGATGATGGAGACGTCTTTCGCCCGATCTGCCTCATAATTCCCGCCTTCCACCCTCCACCTCACATCCGCGATGGGCCATCCGCCGCCCAAGACGATGCGTTCCATGAGCTTCCAGTCTTTCACTGCATCTTCCGCAAAGGCCTCCCGGAAGGCCTCCACATCCTTATGGCGCATGGCCTCCGTCAAGCGGGCCATGAGGGCCTTGATGGCCTGAGCGGCGATCCGCTCCGCGGAAGGCGTGGGCGTCGGCGCGAGGACGAACGATTTCCCATCCCATTCCGCCGCCTCCACCGTTTCGCGCGCCGGATCGAAGCGCATCAGTGGCCAGCCCCCTATGCGGAAGACCAGTGGGCCAGCGGCAGTGGGGCGTGGATACACGAGAGTGAGAACCCTTCGGGTTTCATCTTTCGAAAGAACCATTTCCTTCATATCCTGCGGGAACTCCCTGGGGAAGGCCAGATGACCAGCGGCGTCCACCATCCCCATCTCGCCTGGCCCCGGAAGATGACCGATCACGATCAGCCCCTTCGGCTGGCGCAGCTCCAGCGTGACCGTGAGCGCGTCTTCCCCGGCGCGGATCTCCCGGAACCCGATGCGCAGGGAGGGGATGTTCAGATGGGCGAACAGGGGAGACGAATCCAGGCGCCATACGCCCTGAGGGAAGGGCTCCTTCGGGACCTCCGACCAGATCTCCCCAGCGAACGGACGGTCTGTCGTCAGCTTTGCCCGTCCCAGGTTCGGGAAGCGGAACTCAAAGGGCGGTGGGGCCTGAGAAGGCAGCTGGAACTCGAACCAGCCCCGCTCCACTGATCCGATCACCCAGAGGCACTTTTTGACGGACACCGGGTATTCCGGGCAGATGTCTTCCCGGAAGTTCTCGCTCATATCCGTCGGCTCCAGCCATTGGTCTCCAGCCCGAAGCCGGGCGGATTCCCCTGGCTCGAGCGGGGCGTAAAACTCCTGGGTTCGTTCCCCGTGGTTGGCGAAGGCGACATAGATCCGAACCCGCCCCTCCCGGATCTCGAAGGCGGGGATCTCCATCACAATGCCATAGTAGGGCTCGCTCTGAAAGCCGACAGCGAACCGACCCGATGCGGCCCCTGCTGATGTCGGCGAGGCAACCGGAGGTCGTGGGGTAGTTGCGGTGGAACGGGGAGCAGCTGTTAAGGCGGGTGATGGCGATGGGGTGGCGGAACGACAGGCGGCGGCGAAAAGGATGAGAAGACTCAGAGCCCACTGGGCGATGTGGAAAGCCGTGGACCTCCGCATCTCTTCCCTCCTTCAGAAAGGCTGATATCCGATTCGCTGGAGATCGCTTCCCTGATCGCTCGTGCCGAATCGTTCGATCCGGCGGCGACCGATCCGAGCAGGCAGGCATCTGGTCTATCCGCCCGAGCCCGGGAATTGCTCACAATGATGTGGTGAGCGCCAAACCCGGGATGTTAGCGAACATTATTGACAGGCGTGATCCGGCATCCACTTTACCAGCCTGAATCAACAGGCCGGACGGCGAATTCTTCCCCTTTGGGAAAAATCGGGCAGGACCTCGAAGGCGATCTATCCCCAGCTCCCGGAGCCATGAGGCCTGATGGGATATCAAACCTTACAAGACGACAGCTGACAGGAGAGATTAAAGCGGCAGAGCTACAAGGTCGTTTTTATTTTAAGTTTTGCAGTGGAGCTCCTTGTGCTAATTAGGATTTTGGTCCTCCTACCTGGGAACAGATGAGGAGTGACCAGGAAGGTCCTCAAAGTTAGAGAGCGACCGGCTTCGCTCTGCCGCTGTGAGGGATAACACGCGAAACAAACCGGGGATAGAATGTAGCAAATGTCGTGAACCGGAGGCGCCCGTGCGCTCTTCAATGCCCATTCCTTATGGCCTCTGGCCCAGCCCCCTCACGCCGGACCGGATGGCGACCTCGATCCGCCTGACGGATGTGCAGTGGGATCGCACGGGCCGGACGCTGATCTGGCGCGAGGAACGGTCTGGTCGTGGGGTCCTGATGGCCCACCCCCCGGATACGGCTCCCCGCGACCTCACCGAATCCGAGTCGGTCCGCGCCCGCCTCGCTTATGGCGGCGGCGAGTTCACAGTCGGCCGCGAGGCCGTGATCTTCGTCGGTGAGGACGGCCGCCTCTACCGCCTTCCACTCTCCTATGGGCTCCCCCGTCCGATCACACCCCCTTTCGGGAATACCGCTTCCCCTACTCTCTCCCCGGATGAACGCTGGATCCTCTATGTTCACTCCGACGGCCAGACGGACACACTGGCGATCATCGATGGAGAGGGACAGCTCTGGCCACAAAAGATCGCGGAGGGCGCCGATTTCTATATGCAGCCAATCTGGCACCCGGATGGCACCCATATTGCCTGGATCGAGTGGGATCACCCGAATATGCCCTGGGATGGAACCCGGCTCCGCCTCGCCCGCCTCGAGGGCGCACCGCCCCGACCCGTTTCTATCGAGACGATCGCCGGTGATGACCATACGCCGGTCTTCCAGCCCGGCTTCTCCCCCGACGGCCGCTTCCTGAGCTACGTCATCACGGAAGGGGAATGGGATGCCCTGGTTATCCTCGACCTGGAGACGGGCGTCCGTCGGATTCTGGTGGAAGGAACCACGATCGCCCCGCCCGCCTGGATCCATGGCCTCCGGGTTTATGGCTGGAGCCCCCGCGGGGATCGGATCTTCTATCGGCGCAATGAAAACGCCTTCGCCGCGCTGGAGGCGGTGGACCGCGAAGGGAACATCCGCCGCCTGGACATCGCCCCCTACACCTGGTTCGAGCAGCTCGCAGTCGCCCCCGACCGGGAAGCCCTGGCGATGATCGCATCGGCCCCTGCCCTGCCTCCCCGCATCGTGACCTGGGAGGGAGGCTCGTTCACAGTCCACCGTTACAGCAGCGCCGAGCGGGTCCCGCCCGCGCACCTTTCGTTCCCTCAACCGATCCGGTGGAAGGCACCCGACGGCACAACCGTGCACGGGCTTTATTACCCGCCGACCCACCCGGAGTGCACTGGAAGCGGCCTTCCCCCCGCGATCGTCAGCATCCACGGGGGGCCGACCTCCCAGCGGGTGGCCACCTATAACGCCGACGCCCAGTTCTTCGCCACGCGGGGCTTCGCTTACCTGGAGGTCAATTACCGGGGAAGCACCGGCTACGGCCGGTCCTATCGAGATGCCCTGAAAGAGAAGTGGGGGCTGCTGGATGTGGAGGATGCGGTGGGCGGCGCGCAAGCGCTGGTGGAAAAAGGATTGGCCGATCCGCGGCGGCTCGTGATCATGGGCGGCAGCGCCGGCGGCTACACCGTCCTCAACGCCTTAATCCGCCATCCCGGCTTCTTCCGCGCCGGCATCTGCCTCTTCGGCGTCACCAACCTGTTCACCCTCGCCGCTGAGACCCACAAGTTCGAGGCCCATTACCTGGACACGCTCGTGGGGCCCCTGCCGGAGGCCGCAGAGCGCTACCGGGAGTGGTCGCCGATCTTCCACGCCGACCGGATCCAGGATCCAGTGGCGATTTTCCAGGGGGCGGAGGACCGGGTGGTGCCGCCCAACCAGGCCGAGGCCATTGTTGAGGTCCTGCGCCGCCGTGGAGTTCCGCATCTTTATCGGGTCTATCCGGGGGAAGGACACGGCTGGCGCCGTGCGGAGACCATCGCGGCGTTCTACGAGGAGGTGCTGGCGTTCCTGCGCCAGCATGTATTGTTTGCGTGATTCTCGCATTCAGAGAGCGGGCCTCCCGGCACGCCGATCGTGGCAAACCCGGAGGCCCGCCTTCCCCAGGACATCTGCAGACCCGCGGTGGATTTTTCGAGGAGCCCGTCTCTCTCAACACGCCGATGGCTGGCCTTCCGGCCCGCCCCCTGAAAGGCCCTCGTTCTCGTCATGGTTGCACGGTCAACGTGCCCACCATCCCGCCTTCTTTATGCCCGGGCACCGTGCAGACATATTGATAGGTCCCCGCCTTCTCCGGGGCCTTCAGGGAGATGTTGACCTTCTGACCGGGCTGGATGGCATCTTTCTCAAAGAGCACCGTCTGCCCATCCGCGTCGTAAAGGACGAAATTGTGCTCCAGCGATCCCCGATTATCCAGCGTGATCTGCAACGTCTGACCGGGCTTTGCCGTCAGGGTGTTCGGCTTGAAATAGAGATCGCCCATCTCCAGCACCAGGCCACCAGGCCCAGCGGCCCCTCCCCCACCACCGCCGCAGGCCGACAGAACGACCGCAAGCACCAGCCAGATACCCATCCCTACTCGAGTCCAGCGCATCGAGGTCCTCCTTTGAAACTGAAGATATCGGTCCGCCCCCATTTGGGATCCTTCGATCCACCATTATGCTAACCCACATCTGTGAAAATCTCCACTAACAAGGCAGGAAAACTGGAGCAGGAAGGCGGGTTTTGAGTCTGTTCGTAGCAGGACACCAGGCGAGGCGGAGCGTCTATCTAAGTGTTCCTCCACAGAAGACGAGCACCGACATGCCCTACCACGAACGGGAAAGACCATGCCGGGTCAAGCCAATTGCCGGATGCTCTCTAAGAGCGCGTCCGGGAATTCCCCTTCGTCCAACCTCTTCAAGCAGCGGTGGGACCCACCCCGAATCCCACACAAACCCCGATCCGTCATTCGTGTATTCGTGCCCCATTCGTGGACGGCACTGTTCTCTCAGGACCGTGAGGAGAGAAAGAGGACAGTGGACGTCGGGCAGGCGGTCTTCGATGGCCTGCCCGGTGTCGCCCGAAGAAACCCTCCCCGCCGCTCTCCGAATCGCGGGGAGAAATCGGGAGAGGGGCCGTCAGATGCCCTCCGATGCATTTATCGACAGAAGACCACCTGGGTTCCGGTTTGATCCATGTGGACCTCATAGAACTGCCCTCGAGCCCTCAGAAACACCCGATACCCGGACGTGACACTCTGTTCGTAGACCCGGCCGGGCTCCGGACATCCCATACTGGCGTCCGGCCAGTTCTGCGGCTCGGGGTCATAGGAAACCACCTCCACTTCCTCCCGCGGGATCCCCAGCCGTTCCGCCAGCGCATCCACCATGGCACCGACCGGACCTGCCAGGCGCTCTACCCCCTTTGCGATCCACCATCTGATGGTTTCAAGGGTCCTCTCAGCCCCCCTGGGCAAGTTCCTCCGCGCTCGGTTCGTGGAGCGTGAGGGCGCGCACCTTCCCTCCCGCCCAAAAGCTCATTTCATCAGCGAACCTATCCGGAACCGGGACCCCATAAACCCCACCATCTTTGGAGAGCGAACGAAGGCTCCCTGCCACATCTATGGCCTCATCCGGATCCATCGAGAAACGCGTATACTGATCGCCCGCAGATATGGGATTCCATCTGACGAGGTCAGAAAGGTCTGCCGAATCGGTGATGGAGCCCTTTCCCCGCCCCGTCTATCCGACGATTGAACAACCAGTAGGAGTTACGCAGTTCGGGGCTCGCGAGAAGAGGTAAAATGGCCCCACCCCCCTTGATCCCCCCTCCCCACGGCCCTTTGGGCCGTGGGGAGGGGGGATCAATATATTTTTTGGGGGGAGTCGCGCG
>JAUQQB010000192.1 GCA_030550075.1 Chloroflexota bacterium
CATACGTGAAGGCCGCCCCGCATACCGGGCACGTCGTGGCATCGTCCGCCACCGCGGATCCACATTCCGGGCATAACGCCTGCCCGCAAGCCGGGCATGTGTCCACATCTTCGGGAAGCTCGGCCCCGCACGTCGGACAGCGCCCGGAGAGATCCAGGCCGCACTGGGGGCAGCGGAGGGTCTCCTCAGCGACCGGAGTCCCACAGCGAGGGCATGCAAAGCCGAGATCCGCACCACATGAAGGGCAGGCGGAAGCACCATAGGGAATTACGGCCTGACATGCCGGGCAGGTCCAGCCGGTTTCGGTGCCGCATCGCGGACATACGGTTTCCTCCGGCCAGAGCCGGGCCTGGCAGCGAGGGCAGAGGCGCTGCCCACACTCCGGACATGGCCCTTCGGACGGGCGGAAGACGGTGCCGCAGTTCGGGCATGCCGCCAGGGCCTCCCACAACGGCCTTCCGCCCGGCAGGTCGTGTTTGGGGGAAGACGTGGTGGCCGCCGGCACCGGGGTGCCGCAGTTCGGGCAATTCGTCGGCGCGCCGAAGAGGGCGTGTTCGCAGGATGGGCACCGTCGAACGAACGCTCGTCCACAATCCGGGCATTCCGGAGCGGCGCTCAGGAGGATCGTCCCGCAATCCGGGCACGCGAAGGCCAGGGCGAACCCGCACCACCGGCATCGGGTCTCGGCGGTGAGCGGATCCTCCGGCCCGGGCTCCCCACACTGGGGGCACCAGATCGCCCCACACGCTGGACACACTCCCATTTCCCGTTCGATCGCCTCACCGCACTGCGGACAGACAGCCTCCTGGATCGATGCGCCGCATGAGGGGCAACGCGTGGCGCCTTCCGGCAGGAGCGCCCCACAGCGCTCGCAGGTTTCGGCGAGCGGCAACCCGCAGGCCGGGCATGCGGTCGCGTCAGCCGGGACCCAGGCGCCGCAATCGGGGCATGGCTCCGCGCCACAGTTTGGGCATGGCTCATCGGGCGGCACCATCGCGCCGCAGCGGCCGCATGGGCGAGGCCGAAGCGGGGCGCCGCAGGAAGGGCAGGTCTCCGCCTCCGGGGGAACCGGCGCGTCGCAATGGCTGCAAAACCACACCCAGAGGGTCCCACACGTTGGGCAACGCGTGGCCGTCTCCGGCATCCGCGATCGGCAGGCCGGGCAGAACGTCGTTCCGCAGTGGGGGCAGACGCCATCTTCCCAGGCGATCTCCCGCCCGCATGCGGGACACGGGCCGCTTTCAGGTGGAAGAAGGGCGCTCATCTCCAGAGCCTGCTTGCGCGAGATTCCAGAGTCCACGGAGGGAGCGGGCGTGGTGGGCCCGCCCTCCGAAGGGTTATGAACGGGCCGCCTCTGCCCGTTTCCGCCAGTAGCGCAGATAACCGGCTACGACGCTCTCATAGCTGGCCGCCACATCGTAGAACTCAGGATCCGCTCCGGCGGCGCGCAGTTCCTCATCCGCGTGAGCCCGAAGGCGCCTCACGATCTCTGCATCCTCCAGGTTCTCTTCCATCATCTCCCGGATCCGATGTCCCCAATCCCAGAGGCGCCGCTCCAGATCCTCCCAATGCCATTCGATGTCCTCCCGATGCACGTCGAAATGGGTCAGGCATAAGGCGCTGGCCTTCAGCGCCCGCAAGCGGGTGATGCTGGCGGACCAGGCCTCGAGATCCAGTTCCGGTGGCGGGGTGGGGGGGCGGACATAACGGATCCCGGGCATGCGGACGCCAGCGATATCGCCGGTGAAGAGAAGTCCAGTGGTTTCATCGAGGAAAGCGTGGTGATGGCGGGCGTGGCCGGGGGTATCGAAGGCAATCAGCGTATGGCCCGCCACTCGCAATCGCTCCCCATCGGGAACGCTCACCAGGCGATCCGCAGGCACCGGGATCACCTTCCCCCACAGGGCCTCCAGCAGATCGCCATAGATCCGTGCGGCGCTGGCGATCAGGCGGGAAGGATCGGCCAGATGGGGCGCGCCAACCGGATGCACATAAACGTTCGCCCATGGCAGGCGCTGGATCAGAGCTCCGCAGGCCCCGGCGTGATCCAGGTGGATGTGGGTGACAATCAGGTGGCGCACCGCCTCCAGGGGCACCTCAGCGGCCTGAAGGCCTTCCAGAAGCCGCTCAACCGTGGAGGTGGGTCCGGTCTCCACCAGGGCGGCCTCGCGGCCATCATACAGGAGATAAGCGGCGATGACCTGCGGACGGCCCTGGAATTGAAGATCGATGCGGATGACGCCGTCAGCAATGGATTGCAGAAGCGGGGGCATGATTTCCCCTCCGTTTTTCCGGAATTGCGTCCTCGGGTGGCGATGAGTTTTTGGTGGGATGCAGGCCGCCTTCGACGGCCCGCATCCCAGAAAAACGATAACTGGCGAAGTTCACCCGAGGTTCAGGAATCATCAGTCCCCAATTATACGACTTCACGCGTGGGTTGCTGCTGTCCTTCGGACTGGATATAATCTTGTATGGTTTGCCGATCTCGAAGGCGTTCTTTACAGTCCTTTGAACCCCAGGAGAATCACCGCCTTCCGGTTGACCTCATGGTGGATGGATGAAGAGATGGATGCAGCGAAGGTGTGGCCCGGGACGATCGATTGGGAGCGTCTGGAAGTTACCGATGCGGATCTCGAGGCGTTATTAAACCGATTCCTGGAGGATCCCCTTCCCCGCACCGCGGAGGAGCTCGCCCGCTTTCTCATCCAGCGTCGTCTCCAGGAGCTGGAGGAGCAGCGGCGCGCTCTCCTGGCTGGAACTCGTCCATTCCGTCCGAAAGACCGCTACCAGGTCGGGGAACGCCTTTTCTTCCCCCATCTGAATTTCGCCATCGGGACCGTGGTGGGAATCCGGGATGGGCATAACCCGGAGATCGGCCCCTTCAAAGTCATTCGGGTTCGCTTCGAGAACGACGGAACCCTGCGGGAATTCGCTGCGGAATACCCTCTCCCTCATCGTCTCAACGAATTAAATGGGATACGTGGCCCGGATGAGAAGGGCCTGCGGCCGGGTGAGGTCTGGGCGACATGGGGCCGTCGGATCCAGGACCAGCTCCTCGCCCGACTGGAATCCAGCTCGGAGTTCGTCCGTGTAGGGGATCACTGGTTCCCGAAAGGGTTGCTGGTGGAACTCCATGAAGGGCATCTGAACTTGGTGGAGGCCGTCCTCGATGTGCACGGAGGCGGCCCGCTGCCGCCGGAGACGTTGCTTCCTCATCTGGAGCTGCCAGTCGATGTTCTTCCGCCGTTGCAAATCTTCTCCCTGAACGCCGCCCTCTATCGGGATGCCCGTTTCGATGAAGTGGGCCCGGCGGGTCAGTTCCTCTGGTTCCTGCGCCGAATGGAACCCCCCGAGGTCCTGGAGACCCCGCCGCGGCTTCAGGGACGACCTTACACCGGAACCGGCGAGCGGCTGGATGAAGCCCTGCTCCGGATTGTGGCGGAGATCGATGATGAGCTCAGCGTGCAGGAGGAGATCCGCCCCGGGATCGGGGAGGCGGATGAGGTGGTGTGGATTGCCACGTATCCTCATCTGGTCAGTGGAACTGCACCGCTGACCCGGCGCACTGCCCAGGTGTTCCCGCTGGGTCGAACGCATCGCATTCGCTTCGAGTTCGAGGATCCAACGAATGGCCGGCGCTGGCCCGGATGGGTGGTGCGGGAGCGCAAGTATGTCTTCGGCCTGAAGGAATGGTATCAGGCCCATCAAGTCCAGCCGGGCTGCCTGGTGGTCTTTCAACGAGCCCGCGAGCCCGGTGTGATCCGGGTCCAGCTTCAGGGGCGCAGCCGGCGCGATTGGGTCCGGGTGGCGCGGGTGGAGGAGGGCCGCGTGACTTTCGATATGCTTCGCCGTCAGATCCCGGGCGAGTTTGACGATCAAGGCCTGATTTACGTGGATGATCCGGCGGCGCTGGAGGAGCTGTGGCCGCGTTGGCGGAACCGCCCCGCGCGAGCGCTGGCCCAGCAGCTCTTCCCGGTGCTGGCTACCCTGACACCTCAAGGCACGGTCCATGCACGGACGCTCTACCAGGCAGTGAATCTCCTCAACCGGATGCCGCCGGAGTCGCTGTTTGAAGAGGTGATGGGCACGCCCGGGTGCATTTACCTGGGCGATGGGTACTGGCGGTGGATAGGAGAGGGAGCATGAGTGACCGCCCGCAGGCTCTGACGCAACGGCTGATCAAGCCGACGCTGGATACTTCCTTCCGCATCGATCTGGACTGGTGGAAGCGGGAGGGGCAAGACTTCCGCGCCTATCTGATGAGTCACCTGTGTCCGGAACATCGCGACCAGTTTCTGACGAATCCAGAGGCTGCAGAGATCGATTGGGTGGATCCGGAGACCGCCGAGGTCCAGCGGGTGGACGGACTGTGGCATACGCTGCTGCAACACTGCAGCCGCCAGCCGGATTTCCTGACACCCCAGACGCCGCTCACGGACGCCGTGTTCCGGCTGTTGCTGATCAACGGCAATCAACCGCTGACGCCGAAACAGATGTCCCAGGCCCTTCAGGCGCGCACTGGTCGATGGGAGGATCCTCGCAAGATCCTGCAGACAATCGGCGGGCGGGTGGTGCATCGGGGGATCCGACCGGTCCTGGAGGGGTGAGGGATGCAGGTGACCGTGAAATTGCATGCGATCCTCCGCCGTTATCGTCCCCCCGGGGTGCAGGATGAGGGCATTCCCGTTGAGGTTCCGGAGAACGGCACCCCCCGGGATGCCGCCGCTGCGCTGGGGGTTCCCCTCGAGCTGATCCACGCGGTTTTCGTCAATGAGACGCAGGCCACCCTGGACACGCCCCTGAGACCCGGGGATCTGGTTCGGCTTTTCCCACCCGTCGTGGGTGGAAGCGTTTTGAATCGATGAGGAGTTGATCCGTCGGATGAATCAGGAGAAGTGGGTCATCCTCCAGTTGGCCATCTTTCCCGGCGTCCGGGAGGAACAAAATGAAATATACGCGAATTACGGTTGATCCGAATCAAATGGGCGGAGTTCCGTGTATCCGTGGCCTGCGCATCCCAGTGGCTACAATTGTGGGGATGCTGGCGGATGGCATGAGCGAGCAGGAGATTCTCGAAGCCTACCCGGATCTGGAACCTGAGGACATCCGCGAGGCGCTCCGCTATGCCGCCGAAGCGGTGCAGGAGCGAGAGTTGCCCCTGAGGGTAGCATGAAGTTTCTCGTGGATAACGCTCTGTCCCCCCGAGTTGCTGATGGATTGCGCCTGGCCGGGCACAATGGGATGGGGGATTAGGGGTGGGTGGGGCTTTCCTCGCGCAAGGGAAGGGCCTGAACGAGAAATCAGACGGCCCGTTTGTCCAAAGTCCAAGATGTTAAAGATTGTGGGCCCGGAAACACACAGCCCAATTGGGATGTTGGAAAGCCTCGGATGCCCAAGCGAACATGAAGCCTGTATGGGTCGGTTCCCAACCCGCTCTGCTCTCTTTCCCTCGTCCATCTCTCCTCTCGTGATACGCAAGGGAGAACTTGCCCTGGTAAATTTGCCCTCAAAGGCCTCATTCGCTGGGCCGACCAAATGTGAAAATGGGGTGGGGTTCAGATCCGTGAAAGGCACGGGGTCTCTCTCCTTGTGACCCGAAGGGCCATAAGGAGAGAGAGGGGATCCGGGAATTCTCCTTTGCTGAATGTCCGCGGAGTTATGGGGTCTGACGAAGGTGATCGCGCTATGGCGGAGCCGATCCGGCTTTTCGTGACCAGCAGCCCGGAGTTAGAGGCAGAGCGCGAGATCGTGGGGCAGGTGGTGGCCGGGCTTCCCGTTCGATTGGGGTGGGAAATCCGGCATACCCCCCGGCCCGGCGAGGCGCTGGCTCCCGCTCTGGAGGCGGTGGAGGCGGCGCATCTTTACGTGTTCATTTTGGGTATGGATTACTCG
>JAUQQB010000193.1 GCA_030550075.1 Chloroflexota bacterium
CGGAGCGCCTGGGCCGCCAGCTCCTGCAGGCGTTCCCGCAGCCGCTCGAGATTCTCCCGCCGCACGACGAATCCTGCGGCGGCCGCGTGCCCCCCGTGACGCACCAGGAGATCGGCGCAGGCATCCAGGGCCTGGGTGATATGGAACTCCGGGATGCTGCGAGCGGACCCCCGTCCCTCCTCGCCCATCAAACTGATCACCACCGCCGGACGGTGGAACGCCTCCGCCAGCCGTCCGGCCGCCAGTCCCACCACGCCGGGGCGGAAATCCTCGGAGGCGGCGAAGATCAACCATGGGATCTGATCATCCGGGATCGCCATCGCGCGCGCGGCCTCCTCCGTCGCCTGGGTCAGGGCCTGGCGCTCCCGGTTCTGGCGATCCAGCTCTTCCGCCAGCGTGATCGCCTTCGCCGGATCTGCCGTCATCAGGAGGTGGTAAGCCGCCAGGGCATGCTCCAGGCGTCCCGCTGCGTTCAGGCGCGGAGCCAGAATGAAGGAGATCGCCCACGGATCCACCCGCGAGGCTTCCAGGCCGGCGACCTGATAGAGAGCCTGTAAACCGACGCGCGCCGGCGTCCGCAGCCGCTCCAGCCCGCGGGCCACCAGCGCTCGATTTTCCCCCAGCAACGGCACGATATCGGCGACGGTCCCCAGCGCCACCAGATCCAGGAAATCCTCCGGTTCGAAGGGAGCGTGCGGATAAAGGACCTTCAGCGCCTGCACCAGCTTATAGGCTACCCCCACCCCCGCCAGTTCTTTAAACGGATAAGGGCAATCCGGCTGTTTCGGGTTGATGAGCACCGCCTCGGGGAGAACCTCGCCGGGCAGGTGGTGGTCCGTCAGGATCAGGTCGAGGCCGATGGAGCGAGCCAGCGCCGCCTCCGTCACCGCCCGTGCCCCGCAGTCCACGGTGATGACCACCCGGATCCCCGCTTCCGCCAGACCTCTCAGGGCCTCGCTGTTGAGGCCGTATCCCTCAGTTTCCCGGTGGGGAATGTAGGGGCGAACGTGGGCGCCGAGGATCTGGAGGACCTGGACCAGCATCGCGGTTGCCGTGACGCCATCCACATCGTAGTCGCCGTAGACCGCGATCGGCTCCCCCCTTGCGATCGCTCGCTCCAGGCGTTCCAGCGCCTGCTCCATTCCCTTCAGCTGGAACGGATCCCCGGCGGACCAGTCGCGGGCCAGGAATTCATCCGCCGCCTCCGCCGAGGTGATCCCCCGATGGTAGAGGAGGTCCTGAAGCAAAGGGGGCCATCGCCCCAGGGCCGCCCGAACGATCTCCGGGGCCGGAGGGGCCAGCCACCAGACCCGACGTCCTCGTCCCACCATCCGGTGATCGGGATGTCGCATGGGGTGAAACGTTCCCCAGAGGATTTCGACGCCCATTGTAGAAAACCCGGAACACGCCGTCAACCCGGATCTCGGGAAAGCCCCCGCCCTCAAAATCGCCGGCAGGCCGCGGGGATGGCTTCCGGGATTCAGGCGCTTCCGGGGGCAGACCCACCGGCCTCCCACGTCAGGAGATGCGCCCTCCGAGGAACAGCAGCGAGCGCGGCCACAGCCTGAAAGCCTGGCCTGCCGGATCCGGCTTCCATCGATTGTCGCATCGCTCAACCTGTGGCATGATAGTCCCTAGGCACAGGGTCTCCATCCGAAACCCCGTCCGGCCGTCAGGCTAAGTAATCGAGCACAGGGTCCCATGGGCTTGTTGCGGAATCGCTTCACCCCCTCTATCGTGATCACGCAGGAAATCTGAAGAAATCATCCCGATCGGAGGACGACATGGACGAGCCGACTGCCCTTCCTCCCTCAGCGTCTGAGCCCCCCACCGGGGAGCAACTTCCTCCCGCGGGCCCTTCCGCAGAGGAACGACAGTGGGCGATGCTGGCCCATTTGAGCGTGCTGCTCAATCTGGTCACGGCGCTGGGGGGCCCCATTGCTGCTTTCCTGATCTACATGTTCTATCGGGAAAGGTCGCGATATATTGGCTTTCATGCGATGCAATCCCTGGTGTTTCAGCTTGTTGCATGGGTGGGCGGCGGCTTGCTGGCGGCCATCACCTGGGTGATATCGGGGCTCTTAACTGCTGTGATCGTGGGATTTTGCCTGATGCCGATCGCCTGTTTGTTTACCCTGATCCCGCTGGGAGCCATTGTGTATGGCGTCGTGGGCGGGATCGCCTGCAGCCGGGGGGAGGATTTCCGCTACTGGCTGATTGGGGATTGGGTGGCCCACGCTTTTCGTTAGAAAAGCAAGCCGTCCGCCCTGAGCATCAGGGGAGAGTTCGCCACGTGACTTCGAGGCCCCCCGGGAGCGAAGCGGCCAGTTGCGCTATAATTACTGTAGAAGGGCGATGCCCCCGTAGCTCAACAGGATAGAGCAAGGGCGTCCTAAGTCCTGTGTTGCGGGTTCGAATCCCGCCGGGGGCGCTGAACGAATCGGCCGGGCGCTGAAGAAGCCCGGCTTTTTCATCTTAGGCTCGGATTTGCGCCCTCAGGTTCGTTGCCTATAAGTATCGGGCGTGTCCCTCTCGTCTTCTTCCGCCATGTAGCCTAAAGGGGAAAAGGCCTGTTTCGAAGATCGCAGATTGGGTCTGAGCGAGGCATACAGGGAATGCCGCCATGGCCTTTATGCCTCAGTGCCACAGATCAACCAGGACATAGGCGAATGCAGATTTTTAACTTGGGAGACAGCCATGTGGCGTCATCCAGGTGGAAAGCTGCGAGAATTGGGCCCTCAGGCGCTCACCGACGCCGAGCTCCTGGCCATCCTCATCGGCACCGGCATCCCTGGCCGTTCTGCGGAGGCCATCGCCCGGGATGTCATCGCCCACTTTGGCTCCCTCTCTGGCCTGGCCCGCCAGCCCCTGGAGGCCCTTCTCCAATTCCGGGGGCTCTCTATTTGCTGGCGCTGGGGGATCTGACTCAACGGCGAGGGGGTCGCATTGCTATACCGGTCTATCTCGCCAACGCGATCCGCCTCCCGGAGCCCGTTGCCCAGGGAAAGATGGCGACAACAACTCACCAGCTGCATGCTTCGGGTCCAGGCTACGAGGTGGAACTGGATGGGGAGACCATCCAACTTCCCCAGGCGCTGATCGAAGAGCCCGCGCTCTATGACCGGGCTATCGAGGCGGCCCGGGAGTTCGCCGTGGAATGGGCCGGACGTTCTCCCGCTCTGGAGCAATTCACAAACTATCTCAGGGCGCATCACCCGACGCTGGCCGAGCAGCCGCCGGAGGTCCTGGTCGGCCTCTTCCTCATCGCCGAGGCCCTCCGAAGGCGGATTGAAGCTCACCGCGATACGATATGGGCCTTCATCCTCAAGAACAGTTACCGTCCCCTGTTCCTCCGGGGGCGATTTGATCTGGTCGTGGGCAACCCGCCCTGGCTCTCCTACCGTTACGTGGAGCAACCCGATTACCAGCGGTTCCTCAAAGAGCAAATCGTTCGGACCTATCGCCTCCTCTCCGGGCGAGGGGAACTGATCACCCAGATGGAGCTGGGCACGCTCTTCCTCCTGCGCGCCGCCGACCTCTACCTGAAGCCGGGGGGGACTATCGCTTTCGTCCTCCCCCGCAGCATCTTCTCCGCCGACCAGCACGACGCCCTGCGACGGGAGACTTTCAAACCCGAACTGGGCCTTTTCTGGACGGAACTCTGGGACCTGGAGGGGGTAGAGCCCCTCTTCAACGTCCCCGCCTGTGTCCTCTTCGGGGTGAGGGGAAGCCAACCGCAGAGGGCGCAGAGAGCGCAGAAAGAGGAGGAACTCGCCGGAGAGGAGGGGATTCCCGGCGAGGTCCTCTCCGGGAAACTCCCCCGACGCAACGCGAATTTGGCCGAGGCCGAGGAAGCGCTCCGGGTGGAGCGGGTCCGCTTCTTCCTCAACCGCCGGGGCCGCCGCTCCTACTGGGCGACGGCCGCCGCGGCCGGTGGGCTCTTCAGTTTCTACCGGGACCGCTTCTACCAGGGCGCAACGATTGTTCCGCGCGCCTTCTGGTTCGTTGAGGTTGTCCCCTCTTCGCTGGGGTTTGACCCCAACCGCCCGCCCCTGCGGACGGCCCGGCGGGCCCAGGAGGAGGCCAAGGAAGCGTACCGGGACGTGGTCTTCCAGGGGAATGTGGAGGCCCGTTTCCTCTACGCCACCCTCCTCTCCACCGACCTTCTCCCCTTCGGCCACCTGGACTTCCGGCTAGTAGTGCTCCCCATAGAGCCGGAGGGGGAGGGGTACCGGATGCTCACGGCGGAGGAGGCGCGGAGGCGGGGCTTCTTCGGCCTGGCGGAGTGGCTGGAGCGGGCCCAGGCAGAGTGGGAGCGGCGGCGGGGTGCCAAAGCGGAGGCCAGCGACCTGCTGGGCTGGCTGGACTACCGGCGGAAGTTGACCTCCCAGAACCCGCGGGCGGCGTATCGGGTGGTGTATCCGGACGTCAACAGGCTTATGTGCGCGGCGGTCGTACGGCCCGAACCGGGGGCCCCGTTGAGGGTTTCCGGGCAGGAAATTCTGCTGGCCGGGTTTGTGGCGGAAAGCCTTACATACTGCATGGAGACGGAGTGGGAGGACGAGGCGTTCTACGTGTGCAGCGTTCTCAATTCTTCCGTTGTAGACGCACGGTTGGGCCAGTTGAGGCGACGGTCGCAGAAAACCCACCCACACGTGCACAAGAAGGTGTTGGATGTAGCCCCCATCCCGAAGTACGACCCGGAGCGGGAGGAGCACCGGCGGCTGGCGGAGTTGGGGAAGGCGTGCAGCGAGAAGGTGGCGGCGTGGCTGGCGGCCGGCGGGGCCGGGGAGGCGCGAAACATCGGCCTGTTGCGGCGGGCAGTGCGGGAGATGCTGCGGGAGGAGCTGGCTGAGATCGACGAGTGCGCACGGGCGGTGTTGGGAGTTTGAGGATCTGACCGGCTCTTTCAGCTCCCGCTCCCGGCTTCGGATCGGGGGATCCTTTCTCCCCTCCCTCAGCCGAAGGCCACTGAGCTCCATGAGGATCCCCACCGGTCCCAGGAATCGCATACCGACGGAGGTTGGGATGGAAAGGAACCCTCATCCGACCGAATCCCCCCGAATCCATGCGCTTCGGGCCACCCCCATGCCGGATGGGCGACGGGTAGTGGTTGAGCTGGAGCTCGCCCCCTCGCCTCAGCCCCCGGAGCTCGAGCTGATTCTTTATAATGAACGGGGAGAGGAAGTGCATTCGATGGCCGTGATGGGGGTGATGGATTTCCACCCGACCTATGTGCTTCACCTCCGCCAGCCGGACCCCGGCGCGCGCTATCGGGTGGAAGCCCGTCTTCTGGGAAAGGATGCCCTCCTGGACCGCCAGCAGGTGGAGGTGATCATCCCGGAGCCGATCACGGTTCAGGATGATGCCACGCTGCGCCGTATCCTGAGCGAAGCCCGCACCATCGCCGTGGTCGGCCTCTCGGCGGACCCCGAACGGCCCAGCCATCAGGTGGCTTCCTATCTTCAACGTCAGGGATACCGGATTATCCCGGTGAACCCGACGATCCAGGAGGTCCTGGGAGAGCCTTCCTATCCGGATCTCCTCTCGGTCCCCGAACCGGTGGATGTGGTGGATATCTTTCGGCCTGCCCGCTATGTTCCGGAGATCGTGGAACAGGCCATCGCCAAAGGCGCGAAGGTGATCTGGATGCAGCTGGGGGTGATCCATTTCGAGGCGGCCCAGCGCGCCCGCGAGGCCGGCCTGCTGGTCGTGATGGACCGGTGTATGAAGATTGAGCATCAACGGCTCCTGCGCTCTGGAGGTTGAGACGTTGAACCGATGGATTCGCTGGGCGCTGGCGATCGCCCTGGCGGTGGGGCTTCTCCCGCTCCCGCCGGCCATGGCA
This sequence comes from Chloroflexota bacterium, assembly GCA_030550075.1. GTDB lineage: Bacteria > Chloroflexota > Anaerolineae > Thermoflexales > Thermoflexaceae > Thermoflexus. The sequence continues at coordinate 5,849 of JAUQQB010000193.1, forward strand.
CAGGGGGGTGAAGATGAATTCATCGC